>CAMNJK010000162.1 GCA_946541435.1 uncultured Bacillota bacterium | reverse complement strand
GCCCCGCAGACGGGGCGCGAAAAAGAACATATCGATAAGGTCATCGCCAGCGGACGGATCTGCGGCGACGGCGAATACACCAAGCGGTGCGACCAGTGGATCGTGGAGAACACCGGGGCCGCGGGAGCATATCTGACCACCTCCTGTACCCAGGCCCTGGAGATGGCGGCGCTGATGACGGACATCCATCCGGGGGATGAGGTGATCCTGCCGTCCTATACCTTTGTTTCGACGGCCAACGCCTTCGTGATGCGGGGGGCCCGGCTGGTGTTCGTGGACATCCGTCCGGATACCAACAACATCGATGAGAAGCTGATCGAAGACGCCATCACCGACCGGACGAAGGCCATCGTTCCCGTCCACTATGCCGGTGTGGGCTGCGAGATGGATACCATTCTGGACATTGCCCGCCGCCATCATCTGACGGTGGTGGAGGACGCGGCCCAGGGTGTCTGCGCTTCTTACAAAGGCAGGGCTCTGGGGTCCATGGGCGACTTCGGATGCTTCAGTTTTCATGAGACGAAGAACTACAGCATGGGAGAGGGCGGCGCCATCCTGATCCGGGATCCCGGCATGTGCGACACGGCCGAGATCATCCGGGAAAAGGGAACAGACCGCAGCCGCTTCCTTCGGGGACAGGTGGACAAGTACAGCTGGGTGCAGCTGGGATCCTCCTACCTGCCCAGCGAGATCAACGCGGCATATCTCTGGCCCCAGCTGGAAATGGCTCAGGAAATCAACCAGGCAAGACTGGACCGCTGGAACCAGTACTATGAAGAGCTCCAGCCTTTGCAGGACAAGGGGCTGCTGCAGCTCCCGGTGATCCCGGAGGAATGCGCCCACAATGCCCACATGTTCTATGTGAAGGCGGCGGATATCGAAGAGCGGAGCGCCCTGATCGCCCACCTGAAGGAACAGGGGATCTCAGCGGTGTTCCATTATGTGCCCCTCCATTCGGCCAGGGCCGGAAGAGAATACGGCCGGTTCTTCGGTGAAGATCGCTATACGACTAAGGAAAGCCAGCGTCTGCTTCGGCTGCCCATGTACTACGGGCTCACGGAGGACGACGTCAGCTATGTGACGGAAGAGATCAGAAGCTTTTTTGAAAGGAAATAACAATGAAGGGAATCATACTGGCAGGCGGCCGGGGAACCCGGCTTTATCCCATGACCAAGGCCATCTCCAAGCAGCTGCTGCCCATCTATGACAAACCGCTGATTTACTATCCGATCTCTGTTCTGCTGCTGGCGGGGATCCGGGAGATCCTGATCATTTCCACCCCGACGGATATCGGTGATTATCAGGATCTGCTGGGGGACGGCAGCAAGCTGGGGGTGCATTTCCAGTACAAGATCCAGGAAACGCCCCGGGGTCTGGCGGACGCCTTCATTCTGGGGGAGGAATTCATCGGAGACGATGATGTCTGCCTGGTGCTGGGAGACAATGTTTTTTACGGTCAGGACCTGACCAAGATCGTGACCGATGCCATGAAGGATCTGGACGGCGCGGTGGTCTTCGGCTATCCGGTCAAGGACGCCTCCGCCTTTGGCGTGGTGGAATTTGACGAGAACAAGCGGGTCATCTCCATCGAGGAGAAACCGGCGAGACCCAAATCCAACTACGCGGTGCCGGGCCTTTATTTCTATGATAACAAGGTGATCGAGATCGCCAAACAGGTGAAACCATCCGCCCGGGGGGAGATCGAGATCACATCTGTCAACAACGCCTATCTGGACGCAGGCAGGCTGAAGGTGGCCCTGATGAAGCGGGGCATGGCCTGGCTGGATACGGGGACCCCGGAAGGGATGCTGAAGGCGGCTGAGTTCGTGGAAGCCGTGCAGGCCAGACAGGGATTCTACATCGCCTGTCTGGAAGAGATCGCCTGGCGCCGCGGCTTTATCGACGACGATCAGCTTCGCGCCATCGGTCAGGAACTTGCCATGACCGATTACGGCCAGTACATTCTTTCGCTTCTGGAGGCATAGCCCTGCATGCTGTCACTGATCAACAGAGCGCTGCACAAGACCAATAACGTAAGTCGGAGCACCTATCTCTGGAATGCCATCAATTCCGGCCTGTCCGCCGCCCTGAGTCCTGTGATCATCCTGGTGATGACCCGGACCAACGGGGTGTATGATGCAGGCGTCTTTTCGATTGCCTTCGCGGTGGCGGCCCTGATGCTCTTCATCGGCCAGTACGGCCTGCGCCGGTTCCAGTCCTCCGACATCCAGGAGAAATACCTGTTCCGGGAGTATCACGGCATGCGGTTCATCACCTGCGCGGCCATGATCCTGGCCAGCGCAGCTTACTGCGTCTGGTGCATCTTCACCCGGGACTACGGATGGGACAAGACCAGCATCGTATTTCTGATCTGCCTGCTCAAGTGCAACCAGGCCTATGCCGATGTGCTGCACGGGCATATGCAGCAGAGGGGGCGGCTGGACGTGGCGGCCAAAGCCTCGGCAGTCCGCTTCGGCGCGGAACTCATTTCCTACTGCGTCTGTCTGATCCTGACGCGGGACCTGCTGATCTCCACCATCGTCTGCATTCTGGTCTCCACCATCGTCATGCTGCTGACCAGCGTCAACGCGGCCCGGGATTACTGCGATACCCTGCGGCCGTCCATCCGGTTTGACCGGTTTCGTCAGCTCTGCGTGGAAGGCTTCCCGCTCTTCATCAGTCTTTTCCTGAACATGTACATCAGCAACGCGCCCAAGTATGCCATCGACGCGCACCTGACGGAAGAGGTCCAGACCTACTACAACGTGCTGTTCATGCCGGCTTTCGTGATCCAGCTGGTGGCTTACTTTATCTTCAATCCCATCCTGACCACCTACGCCAAACTCTGGCTCTCGGATCAGAAGGAGGATTTTCGCAAACTGCTGCGTCTGATCCGCCGGCAGTGCCTGATCCTGCTGGGACTCACCGCCCTGGCTGTGGCCGTGGCCCTGACCATCGGGATCCCGGTCCTGTCCTTCGTCTTCGGGGTGGACCTGACCGGACACCGGATGGATCTGGCCATCCTGATGATCGGCGGCGGCATGATGGCCTACGGGGTCTTCTTCAACTATGTCATTACCATCATCCGGGAGCAGAAGTTCCTGCTGATCTCCTACGGCGTCGCCTCCCTGGCAGCGCTTCTCCTGTCCGGACCCTTCGTCACCCGGGCGGGCATCACCGGCGCCTCCATCCTCTACGCGGTGCTGATGAGCGTGCTGGCGGTGCTGCTGGCGGCAGTGCTTGTGTGGAAGCTGCGGACGCGGAGGAAGGAATGGAACTGACCTGAGGGGATGGCCCTGAACCGACCTGGCAGAAACAACTTTTGACTAAAAAAATTTGGGACAAAATCATTGACAGAAGGTTGCTCGTCAGATGTTTTGTCCCAAAATTCTTTTTAAATTCACAATCGCTGTTCCATCAGTCGCCGACTTCGATGCGGACCTTTTCCAAAGCCTGGTGCAGCTTTTCCACCGCAGCATCCAGGGTGGTCCCTTTGGTGATCACGTGGCCGATGCGGTGGGGCCCCACGCGGAACTGATGCACGGCATCGCCGGGTTTCAGATCAAACTGGACATCCACGATATCCGGATCCGCCGGATTCAGGTTCTCCTGAGACACGATGTGTCCGTCCCTGTCGCTCATGAGGAGCATGCTGGCGTTGGGCACGCCGGCGAATCCTTCGCCCTCGATGGTCTGGCTGAAATCCACATCTTCACCCAGGGCGGTGCGGAGGATCTTCTCGTAATAGTCGAATCCGTAATAGATGGAAACCAGCTCTGCCAGGCAGGTGGCGCCGGACCGGCCGCCGATCTCCAGTACATAGGTCTGGCCGTCCTTCATGATGAAATCCGCGTTGATGGCGCAGTTGTCCAGCTCCATGGCCTGGATGGCCAGGCGGAGCTGCCTGCGGGCATCCTCCAGCACTTCGGGACTGAGATCATAGGGCGCGAAGTGTCCGATGGGAACGCCGGTGTCGCCCTTGAACACATAGTCTCCGTGGGGCAGGATGAACTGGACCTCGCCATTGCGGACGAAGGCCTGGGCGCCGAACTCCTCGCCGTCGATGAATTCTTCCGCGATGAAGTAATCGGATCTGGTATTTTCAAGCACGGTCTTTCTGGCTGCTTCAAATTCTGCCGGATCGCTGACCTTCACGATGCCGCGGCTGCCGGAGGAGTCCACGGATTTGAACATGACGGGAAGGGTGAGCTCTGCCACCAGGTCCGCGTAATCGGCATCATCAAAAGAGATGCGGCGGAACCGGGCGGTCCGGACCCCGTATTTCTCATAGCAGGTCTTCATCCGAAGCTTGTCGGTGGCGATGGCTGCGGCCTCAGCGCTGAGACCGGTCAGGCCCCGCCTGTCGCATACTTCGCCGATGGGGATGA
>CAMNJK010000161.1 GCA_946541435.1 uncultured Bacillota bacterium | reverse complement strand
GAAGATAAAATGGATATCCGGATACCAGTCATGCAGCTCCAGCCAGTGGGTCATGGGGTCTTTATGACAGACTACGTTCTCTATTAGCAAATCCAGACCAAAGTCTTCTGAAATTTCATTCAATTTTTCATAGGCTGCCAGATTATTTTCGAATTTAGAGTCAGAAATGACTCCGTTCCACAGATGCATCACCATTTTTTTAGCGTTCAGATTCCCGGCCATTTCGCAGTTGATCCGGAACAGGCGATAAGCTTCGCTAAGCTCTTCCTCCCCTCCCCGGGTAATATGTTCCGCCAGGGTCTTCTCACAATGCATAACCGGGATATTCAGACGGAGGCTGTTCAGATAGTCCGTAATCTCTTTGACCTGGTCATACCAGTTATTATAGAGAATGAATTCAAAGCCATCGCAGTCCAGCTGCGGAGCAACTGTTTCCAGCAGGCGGTAGTTTCTTCCGTTGGGTCGGCCGATGATGGCACCGGTGGAGCATAATATCTGCATTGTTCCGTTCCTTTTATCTGTCAGTTTTACCGCATGGATGTTCATGCTGGAGCATTTTATCATATTTTCAGTATTCTTGCAAAGAAAAGGCCGGATGCTTTCGCATCCGGCGCTATTGGTTTGGTTCTTTCCTGATCAGTCGAATACCGCTTCGCCTTCGCCCAGTTCATCTTCTGCTGGGGCAGCTTCGGTCTCCGGGAGTCCAAAGTAGGCCAGGAGGATGGCCTGGGACCAGGTCACCTGAGCCGTGATCTCGTAGTTCTGCAGGTACTGATTATAGAAATCATAGTAAATGTTGGAGTAAATCGGGATGGTGGGCAGGATTTCGTTGTATCTCTCCTGGAAGTCCATCCACTTGCTCACGTAGGAGTAGAAGTCACCGGGTTCGGTCTTCCGCATGTTCACCGCCAGGTTGAACAAGGCTTCATCGTCCGAATAGGTGTTGTTCCAGACTTCGTGACCCACGGTCTCATCCGTGCTGTAGGTGATGGACGGGTCGACGATGACGTGGAAGTTGGTAGCCAGGTAGATCATGTCCGTGGTCCGCTCGGTAACCCGGTAGTAGGAATACAGCAGATCCTGCATGGGAGTGGGCACCAGGGTCAGCTTGATACCGACCTGCGCCAGGTTCTCCACAAAGTTGCCTTCCTCCTGCATGAAGTCGGCCATGTGGTTGCCTTCGGGATACATGAGCTTCAGATCCAGGGCGACCAGCTCATCGTTGATCATCTTGCAGCGGACATCGTCCGTGCCAGCCTGATAGGCTTCGCCGTTCCGGTTCAGGGTCCAGCCGGCGCTGTCCAGCAGTTCATTGGCCTTGTCCAGATCCACGGTGTAGACGGTCAGCAGGCCGTTCCAGTATTCACGGAGCTTGTCCCACAGGATCGTATAGGCTTCCATTTCCGCTTCCGAAGTAGCCCAGCGGTACTGGTTCTTCTTCTGCAGTTCGTCCTTTTCCTCATCGGTCATGATCTTGGTGCCGATTTCATCCTCGGTCTGGAGGAAGTTGATCGGATAACCGATGGCGCCGATCAGCAGCTGATATTCCCACTGCTCCAGTCCGAAGTAGCCGTCCACCCGGATACCCCGGCCGCCGCAGTACTCGCTGGTCAGCAGATCCCGGTCCATACACCAGGCGATGGCCTGACGGACTTCCTTGTCATGAACGGTGGGCCAGTCATAGGTGAAGGTCAGGAAGGACAGACCAATGCGGGGATAATTCTGCCGCTGCAGCGCGGAGGCCATTCCCTCGTCCACGGTATCCTTGTAGGTGACCTTGTTGACCAGGTGCTTTTCGCCGTTTTCCAGTTCAGCGATGATCGTGTCATTGTCGCCAACGGTGAAGGCGATCCGTTCGATGGAGGGCTTCACCAGTTCAATTTCATTGCCGTTGGCATCCACAGCGGGCAGGCCGGTGGATTCCTCGATATCCTGCACGATCTTGCCCTGGGCTCTGGCCTTTTCCCAGGCAGCGTACAGCCCGCCGCCGGGCAGGTTGTTCTCCATCCAGGCGCCCTTGAAGTAGGGGTTGATCTCAAAGTGGCCGGTCACGCCGTCCCAGGACTTGATGACATAGGGGCCGGAAACCACAGAGGGGAACGTGTTGTAGCCCGTCTGGGGATCCAGGATCGTCTGCTTCAGGACATCCGCATTGTAGTTGTTGTACGTGGGATTTTCCTCGGTGGATTCCGCATCGATGATCCGGATACCCAGGGGGTTGCCGTCCTCGTCCTTGTAGCCGGGAACGACTTTGCAGCCGGGAGCGATCACATCAATGGGATAAGGTACGGTCATCAGCAGACCGATTTCAAAGAAGTAAGGCAGGAATTCAGGATCCAGCCAGATCCGCAGCTGATAATCGTCCAGCACGGTAACACCGGACAGATAATCGATATCATCCGCGGTGTTCAGGGTTTCCCCGGCCATGACCTTGCGGCGGGCAGCGATGTAATCATCGTAGCCGGCCAGATGCTCAGCACGGTAGATCTTGCCGCCGATGGTCTCGATTTCCGGGCTCATCATCAGCAGGATGGAGAAGGCATAATCCCAGGCAGTGATATGCTGGCCGTTGGAGTAGTACAGGTTGTCCGCCAGCACCATCGTATACTGTTTATATCCTTCATCATTGGTTCTGACTTCCACTTCCCGGACAACGCTGGGGTCGAACACGTAGGTGCCCTGGTTCTGATCCCAGTTGACCAGGTTGTAGCCGTGAATCAACGCGCGAACGTCGATATCGGCGGTATTGTTGCCGAACATTTCAGTGAAGAAGTCTCCCTTGGTGATGGTGGGATGCGCCACGATCAGCTCCCCGGCCTTCAGTTTTTCGACTTCCTCCGCCATGGCTTCCAGATCCGCTTCAGACAATTCGCCTGTTGCTTCCGTCAGCTCATCCGTTTCCTCCAGCATCTCCTCCGCCAGGACGGACAGCGGTGCGCAGCTCAGAAACAGCAATGCCGCCAGCAACACACTCAGGAACTTTTGCAGCTTGTTCACGTTGATCAGACCTTTCTCTTCAAAATTCTATCCTCTTTATATGATGCGATCCGCTATCGCATTTTCCCGTATTCTGACTGCTGTCCGATCAGTCGAAGCAGTCGCCGACATGGTTGATGATGACTTCCAGACCCAGGGCAGTGTCATACTCGTTGAAGATGGCGAAGTCTCCGCCGGGGACCCGGCTCCGCTTGTAGCCCTGGGGCAGTTCCGGAACCCTGGTCACATGGTTGGTAAAGACGGTGGAAGCACCGTTGACCTGAGGCGCATCCGCCACATAGGCCACTACCTGCTGCTCAGACCAGGAATAAGTAACGTCCTCGCCGTTGATCTTCGTGGGCAGGTTTTCCGCGGTAACAGTCCAGCCGTTATCCGCGCTCAGCACATAGACGGTTCCCACCGGGTGGAGCACCACAGCCAGGGTGGTGGGCCGCAGCCGCTGTTCGTTGTTATTGTCATCCCAGACCTTGCTGACGGTGACAGAGGTAACTTCCGGCTTATACTCATTGGTGACGTTGAAGCCGTTCACGCTGCCGACATACCATACCACATCATCTTCAGAGATCGTGTAGTTAATCGCATTGCCTTCCTCATCGGCAACGGGCTTTTCGGTGAAGGTGTACTTCCAGCCTTCGGCTTCGGTGACATCATGGCTGTCCACTTCCACGCCGTTGGCATACAGCCGGACATGGACGGAAGCAGGACGGTTGCCATCCTTGTTGTTGTCGTCAATCCAGGTCTTGGTCACGGGGATATCCATCAGCTCCGCGTCGGGTTCCGGCGTGGGAGCGGGAACATACTTATTATACAGGGAGGCGGTGGCGCCGTCCTTGCCCACGGTAATGCTCATACCGGTCACGCTGTCACTGGTCAGGGTATAGGCATTGACCAGGGATTCCGCATTGCGCTCGATCACATAATAGGTTCCGGGCGCAAGGTTATCAATCTCATAGCGACCATCGGTAAAGTCCGCATAGGTAATGGTGATGGGCATCCGGGAATCGGGGCCGTCGATGGTGAAGGACAGCTTGCCGACCTCCGCCATGGGGTCCTCATTGGGTTCCGCAGCCACCGGCTCACGGTAGGCATAACGGAAAGAAAGTTCAGCGGACTGGCCGGCCTTGAGCAGCACCGCATCGCCCACCTTGCTGTTGGCGGGATCCATCACATAGCCCTCCACCAGGGGATCCGCATTATTGTCCTGCAGGACATAGGCGCCGGGCAGCACCTGACCGAAGTCATACGCGCCGCCGGAGAGCTCCGCCAGGGTCAGGGTCACGGGCATTTTCGGGTCGGGACCGGTGACGGTCAGGCTCAGTTTGCCCACATCCGCGCCTTCCGGAACACCGCTCACGGAAGCCTTCATGGTAAGGTGGCCGGTCAGGATCGTAT
>CAMNJK010000160.1 GCA_946541435.1 uncultured Bacillota bacterium | reverse complement strand
CCGGATCAGCCCCGGCCAGTTCCCGCCGGAGCAGTCCCGTGCTTCGGATCATGTCCCGCACATCCAGACAATGATAACAAAGATCTCTGGCCAGACGGTCCAGCATGGAAGCATGCGGACCGTCCAGGTTTTTTTTGAGCTGTTTCAGAAACTGCAGCAGGTTCTGATGCAGTCCGGCCGCATTGCCTGACGCCGGCAGGAAGGCGATCCTCAGGTCATCCAGGTCTCTGCTGTAGAAGACGGTTTCCGTCCGCAGGGTGACCCGGTCCGGAGAGATCAGATGCTCCGGACACTGCTGGAGGATCAGCAGGGATTTTTCAAAAAGATACAGGGCGTCTTTTGTCCGCTCGATCCGGTACCGGCAGAGGGGGGAATAGCCGCTGGGCAGATATCGTACCGTGATCGCCTGGTTTTGCATGACGAAAGACATGGGAAGAAACCCGCTGAATTCTCCGCCGGTCAGAACCATCTGTTCATGATGATAGAAGGGATTTCCCTTCAGTGTCAGAGTAAAGTTGTTGTTTTCCCACATGGTCAGGAACCTCCTGATGAACCGCCGCCGCATTTGCTGCAGGGCGTATAGCCTTTTTGCATGGCTTCCGTGCGGTCGATGACGGTGGTCTGCCGCTGGATGGTCCGGCAGGATCCGCGGTGGAAGGCGGTGTCTTCGCCGTCAAAACAGTAGACCACACTTCCGTTTTCGCAGGTCTGGGAATGACATGCGCTGCAGGACGCGTACCTGGAGCGCAGGGAAGATGTCAGCACCGCCTGATGCACCGAAGCCTTCACATAGGTGCAGTTTTCTGTATGATATTTCTCGCCGGACCGGGGAAAGACCCAGACTGGGTCGGCCGGAAGTCCGTCTTCCAGGCCTTCTGTCCCCAGCGGATCTCCCGAAGTCTTCCTGCCCACAAAGTTTCGGTACCTGATCCGTGATGAGAACTCAAACAGGTTGCCGAATCCTGCCGGCAGCCTGAGATCGCTGCTGCAGGACAGGGTGTAGGAGGACAGCTGGTCCAGTCCATCAGCGCTGTACCCGCACAGGAAACCCCGGACGTGATAATCACTGATTCCGGTAACGTCGTTTTCGATACGGCGGCGGATCCTGGCAGGCGCCGTATATCCGGACACCCCGTCACAGGCCATGGCAGCCGCCCGGCAGCTTTCGTCCGCGGCACAGTGGAAACAGTTCTCCCAGCTGCCGGCCGCTTTCGTGAAATAGCCCAGGGCCAGGATCATGAGCAGGACCAGGGGCAGCAGCATGGTGGCCTCGATGATGTAGTGGCCGCGCCTGGAGCGGCGCAGGGCAGGGGCCGGACAGCGGTCATGAGACTGCCCGCAGTTATAAGTCTGCCCGCTATCATAGATCTGCCTGCGTCCGCCGCTGCCCCCCGTGATTCTTTTATTCCGGTCTTCGCTGGTATAACTTTTCATAGCTGCGTTTCCGTCCGTTGATTCCGGCATGTAAGGTGATGCCCCAGCAGCATTCGCTGATCAGGAACTCTCCATCGATGTTCTTTCGCATGTTGATCTGGATCAGATCCATGATCCGGGCTGTGACCAGGTCTTCATCTTCCAGAAACAGCAGGATCCGAAGATACTGATCGTAGCTCAGCCCGGTCTCCCTGCGGGGATGGATCACCTTATCGCCGGCGGTATCCTCGATCACATTTTCCAGATCGATGGCCCAGCTGTCGGCGTCCTTTATCAGCGGCACCCGGTTCCCCTGCAGCAGCAGTTCCGCGTCGTTGGCGGATTCCGCGTAGGCCCAGGCCGTTGCCATAGCTGCCTGGACTGCCGGCGCGCCGGGACCGGGGGCGATGAGTTCCGCTGCCGCCGCCAGGGCATCCCGCTTCTTCGCGTCTGCATAGATGTGCGCAAAATTGGAAGTGAAGCGAAGCATCTTCAGAGCGTTGGCTGTTTTCCTGCGGTTTTCCTGATCCGTAAGTCCGCCGTTCAGTATGTATTCCACTTCCCGGTAGAAAAAATGGTCCGGATCTATGCTGTTGGTATTGTTGTTAAAGGTCCCCAGCGCATAGCTCCCCAGCAGGAACTGATCGGTTCCATCCGCGAAGATCCCGCCAAGGTCCGAGAGCCTGCTTCCGAATGTCATGGCGCGGGACAGCAGATCCTGTTCCGGCAGCTGCCGGGAGGGGAGGGACGCGATGGTTGGCCCATGCCGGAGCCGGTGTCCGGCTTCGGGACCGGGAATGACAGCCTCGGATCCTGAAGTATCCGGGCCATTCCCGGTTCCGACCAGCTTCAGCGCGCCGCCCGCCTTCATATACGACAGGATCTGATCGCGCATCGCTTCTGTATCCGCCGCGCTGAACCCGGCGCCGCTGACATGGATATCAGACAGGGCCACATGAGCCTCCCGGCCGAAGGTGTATGTGAGATAGCCGCGCAGATGCGCGGACAGATCGCTGTCCGGGGTGCGGAGCAAAAAAAGCCCGTAGTCCTGAAGGATATCGGTATCATATTCCGACATCAGAGAATCCCCCGACAGATTCATCAGCGCATCCGCGCGGCTGTCCGCAGTAAACTCAATGGTACTGTAGATCAGCGCGAAGCAGACAGAGACCAAAGCGGACATGATCACACAAATGAATACGGAGCTGCTGCCCCTGCGGGAACAGATACGCCGGTTCATCTGTTTTCAGCAATGTCTTTTGCCAGGGTACAGTAACGTACATAACTGACGCCGTCAGCGGCGTGCCAGAGACTTTCCGTTTCCGCGGAAACTTTCTGATATAGCAATCCTTTCCTCATCATGGCTGTGTGCTCCTTCCCCGAGACGGTCTGAAACACGCCCTGACGGGAGACAGTCAGCTGTCTGTCATCCATCACGGGCGGATCGAGATAGCTGGTGTGCCCGGTCACGCTGCCCGCCTCGCATCGCAGGGCCTTATGCAGATGGCACTGGCTGATGGTGGTGTCATAAAAGAACATCACGATCAGAATGCAGGTCAGGACAGACAGAACGATCAGAGGCAGTACGAGACTTGCCTCGATCATGGCCGTCCCGCGCCTGCTGCGGGCGGACAGATGAAACGGACACGTTTTCAAAGGTATGGGTTCCATGCTCAGCTGAAATTGCTGAGGCCTTCGAAGGTCCGGTTGACAAAGTCGGTGAGCTGGGTCTTGAAAATCAGCCCCAGCGCCACCGCGATGGCCACCAGAATGGCCACCTGAACCAGTTCCATGCCGCGCTTGCTGCGCAGCCGGCTTCTGAAAATACTCCAATATAACGTTCTCATCTCTGATCCCTTCCTTCCTTTTGCATTAAATAACATTATTGCCAATGAATGGATATATTATACAAGAAGTGGAAAATAATGGCAACCGGAAATATAAAAGATTAATTTGACGTTTTTACGGGATGCTGACATGTCACGGGTCAGAACCAGAGGAAGGGAAGGATCTGATCGCGGATGATCCCGCGCAGGACCTCCGGTTCATTTGCCTGATATTCATTGGTTTCGATGATCCGCTCTTTTGGGATCCCGCCGGCCTGGCGCATGATCTCGACCCGCTCCAGGGCGTTCGTCCGATAGGAGAACTGATGCATCAGGCCTTCGTGCTCCCAGTAGAGCAGGCTTGCATCCGCCAGCATCATGGTGTAATCCGGGTACAGCCTGAGGCAGTCCGTCAGACTGTCATAGCTGCGCCAGACGGACCCGGGTGCATTCATCCAGGACAGATCGGAGGGAACATTCCAGTAGCAGGACCTTCCATGGTAGGTATACAGGTCCTGCGGAAGCGCATTTCTCGCACGAAGCTCCGCTTCCAGGGAACTGACCAGCTTTTGCACATCGATCAGAAGCTGTTCCTCATAGTGACAGGGGACAGCGAAACCGTCCAGCTCGATCCCGATGTGCTGTTCGGATTTCGAACGTACCGGGCCGCCCTGGGGTATGATCAGGTCCATGGGAGCATGTTTCTCAGAGAAGTACTTCTTCTTGTAACGGCCGCGGTACCACGCATACTGCTGCGGGGTCAGAATGATCCTCTCCAGTTCAAGGTTTCCCTTCGAGAAGTCGCGAATCAATTGGTCCAGTTTCCCGAAAGCCTTGTTCCAGCTGGTGAGAAACCTGGGATAAGACGGCGAGGAAACAGCGGGGCGCTGATCCCAGAGCGTGATGACCTGCAGCAAAGTCTGGCAATAGCGCTTCCGCGCCAGTGAATAGAGGAGGTCGGAGCTCTTGCGCAGGTACTTGTGATCATCATAAAAGTATACGCCATTGTGGGCCCTCATGATGTGAAGGCTCCCGTTTTGTAGACGGTTGATCGTATTTGTAAGCTTTACGATCGCAGGTGCATAATCGCGGGGGACAAGAAAGGCACTATGGAGTGACCAAATGATGGCATCAGGATTCAAATGATAGCTGTCTTTA
>CAMNJK010000159.1 GCA_946541435.1 uncultured Bacillota bacterium | reverse complement strand
GCGGCCCGGATGAGGCTCTGCGCCACCCAAGACCTGATAAATAAAAGGAGAACTCAATGAACCCCTATGAAGTCCTGGGCGTTCCCGAAAACGCCACCGATGAGCAGATCAAAAACGCCTATAAAGAACTGGTCAAAAAATATCACCCGGACCGTTACCAGAACAATCCGCTGGCAGACCTGGCGGAGGAAAAGCTGGCAGAGATCAACGAAGCCTACGACATGCTGATGAAAAACCGCGGAGGAAACGCCGGCGGCTATGGTTATGGCGGCGGCTACAACGGCGGATACAACAACGGCGGCGGATACAACAACGGCGGCTACACCGGGGGCGGACGGGCCGGCGCTGATTATCAGCAGGTGCGCCGCAACATCGACGCGGGCAACCTGGGCGCGGCCGAGCACATTCTGAACCAGACCGGCGACCGCAGCGCGGAGTGGTACTTCCTGAACGGCGTCATCGCCTCCCGCAAAGGCTGGTATGACGAGGCTGTGGGAAATCTGCAGACAGCCTGCAACATGGAACCGGCCAATTTTGAATACCGGCAGCACCTGAACGCCCTGATGGGCCGGGGCCAGAGATACCAGAACAACGCGGTAAACCGCGGCTATGCATCCAACGATGACCTGTGCTGTCAGGCCCTGCAGTGCTACATCTGCGCGGACTGCTGCTGCGACTGTTTTTAGAATGACCTCAGAATAACCTTTAGAATAACATGGAAAGAAGCAAGACATTTCAGATCGCTCTGGGCGGGATCTGCCTGGCGCTGACCATCGCCTTCATGTTCGGCGGGTCCTTCGTGCCCGGCATCGAGCTGACCCTGTTTGCTGTCAGCTCTCTGTTCACGGCGGTGATGATCATCGAGACCGGCACCCTGGGCGGCGTACTCCTGTTCGCCGCGGCCTGCCTTCTTGGCTTTTTCCTGATCCCCAATAAGGCAGCCATCCTGCCTTATATTTTTTTCTTCGGCTACTGGCCCATCCTCAAACTCTACGCCGAAAGGATCTCCCGGCCCGTTCTGCAGATCGTCTGCAAGTGCGCGTTTTTCGCGCTGGTGCTCTGCGTCTGCCTGCTGGGCTTCCGGGAGCTGTTTGCTTCGGCGGTCTCGCTGCCGGATTTCCCTGTGGTCGTCCTGATCGCGGCAGGGACCGGCCTGCTTTTGCTCTATGATCTTATCCTGACCTATCTCATCCATTACTATTTCCGCCGGATCAAACGGACCGGCCGGGAAGAAGACCTGAAACTGAGCTGATTCTCCTAACGCAGATACAGCTTACGATCGTAGACACAGATGGCGATGATGCTGCCGAGACTCAAGGCAAGGATAATGATCAGTCCGCTGATGGGCAGGAATACGGTGCCAATGGCGGCGATCACGTAGGCGATCAGCGTAATGATCCGCAGCGGTTTTATGACCTCGGCGTCCAGCAGCGGTGTTCCGTTCAGCCGCCGTACGGCGACACTTTCGATGGTAATAGCCAGTTGCTGGGCGAACAGAACCGCGATGTAGAGCAGCACTGATGAGGTGTGATTCGGCGATCTGCCCACGATGCCCGTGGTGAAAGGCAGCAGCGTGATGAAGAAGAGCCAGAGGCAGTTCAGAAGGAAGACCCTGTGGTTGATGCGCTTTGCCAGCGCCAGACTGTCGTGGTGCTCGTGCCAGGCCAGAAATACCTGCACAAAACTGATAATGTATGCCAGCATCGTAGGCCACTGAGCAGAAATCGCCGCAAGACTTGCCTTGTCCGGGATATCAAGTTCCAGCACCATGATGGTGGCTGCGATGGCAACGATGCCATCGGTGATAGCGAGAAATCTGTCTTTGTTGATCATGTCGGTCGCTCCTTCCTGGGTCTGCTGTCAGATTATTCTTCCGGCCCTCCGGTATTGTTCATAAAACGTCTCTCCATAAGCCCCTCAATTACCAGCCTGACGCAGGGCGTCATGTTCCAAGACGCAACAAGAAAAATATATCAGCAATCACTGGCGTTGGCAACACTGAGTTACAGACGTCATTGAAATGCTGAACGAACAAAGGAACATTGGTGATTCTGGCTTCCGAGGACGCGGCAAATCACCAAAAGCCCTTCAGGATTCGGTCAAATAGGACACTTTTCAAGGCCAGATTAGTGATTTCAGCAAGTTTGATCTATTGAAATCACTATAATAACGCACCGGCCAGCCTTTGAGAAAAGGGTAATTAGTGATTCATGGTGTCTTTGATTGCGGAAATCACTAAAGTTCCTTCGGAAGATCCGGGTTTCGCAAATGCGCGATGCGGTGGTATACTGGTCTTGCAGGTGAGACCATGAAAGAAATGTCAATGAAGGACAAGTTCATAATGCAGGCGGCGGAGATCCTGCAAAGGCTGGAGGGGGCCGGTCACGAGGCTTATCTGGTGGGCGGCTGCGTGCGGGAAGCTTTGCGCGCGGAGTCTGCGGCCTATACCGATCTGGATGTGACCACGGATGCCCTGCCGGAGGAGGTCCGGGAGATCTTCTCGGACATGGCTGTCATCGAAACCGGGCTGAAGCACGGAACGGTCACAGTGCTGCTGCCGGCGGCGGCAGCTTTCGATAATGCCGGAGATGCAGGAAATGCAGGAGATGCCGGAGATGCCGGAGATGGTCCGGCAGACCGGGCGCAGGCAGACGGAAGGATCCCTGTGGAGATCACCACCTATCGAACGGACGGAGAATATTCCGACGGCCGGCATCCGGACCAGGTCCGGTTCGTGCGGTCCCTGACGGAAGATCTGGCGCGGCGGGATTTTACGGTGAACGCCATGGCCATGGATCTGCGGGGAGAGATCCGGGATCCCTTCGGCGGACAGGCGGATCTGCAGGAGAAGATCATCCGCGCGGTGGGAGAGCCCGGGCAGCGGTTCCGGGAGGACGGCCTCCGGATCCTGCGTGCGCTGCGGTTCGCGGCGGCGCTGGATTTTGAGATCGAGCCGGCAACGGAAGCGGCGCTCTTTCAGTGCGCGCCCCTCTTAAAAAACATCTCGGCAGAGCGGATCTTTGTGGAACTGAAAAAGCTGGTCTCTGGTCCTGCGGCCGGCCGGGTGGTCCGCCGCTACACGGAGATCCTGGGTGTTGTGATCCCTGAGCTTCTGGCGATGAAAGGCTTCGCACAGAACAATCCCTATCACAAGTACGATGTGCTGGAACACTGCATCCGGGCCATGGAAGTCATCCATGCGCCGGGACCTGCTGCCACGCCTGTTCCGGCATACCTGAAGCTGGCAGCCCTCTTTCACGATGTGGGAAAGCCATTGGTTTATACGGAGGATGAAGAGGGGATCGGTCATTTCTACGGGCACCCCGGCGCAGGGGCTGCAGTGGTCCGCCGGATCCTGGGCCGGCTGAAGACAGACCGGGCCACCGCGCAGCGGATCGAGACCCTGGTGCGTTACCATGACCTGGTCTTTCAGGAGGATGAGCGGCTGCTCAAACGCTGGATGAACCGGTACACGCCGGAAGTCCTGCTGGAGATCCTGGCCATCAAGCGGGCGGATAACATCGCCACGGGGAATGTGAGCCAGGAACTCCTGGATAAGTTTGACCGGATCGAAGGGATGATCTGCAGGATCCGGGAAGAAGCGCAGCGGGGACAGACCTGCTTTTGCATGAAAGATCTGGCGGTCAGCGGAAGAGACCTGCTGGAAGCGGGGATCCCTGAGGGGCCCGGGATCGGGCGGATCCTGCAGGACCTGCTGGATCAGGTCATCGACGGCAGTCTGCCCAATGAAAAAACGGCCCTGCTGCGGGCCGTAGAAAATCACAGTGATTTCAGATAGTCGATCTCCTGCCGGGTGAGCTTGCGCCAGTGACCCGGCAGCTGATGACCCAGACGGATGTCGCCGATGGCGGTCCGTTCCAGTTTCATGACCTTGTTGCCGACAGCGTTGAACATTTTGCGGACCTGTCGGTTTTTTCCTTCGTGGATGGTGATCTCCACCACGGTGGAATGGGGGTTCTGCTTCAGGACCCGGACCTTGGCGGGGGATGTGACGAAACCGCCGATGTCCACGCCCCGGCGCAGACGGTTGAGCCGCACATCAGAGATCACGCCGCTGACCAGAGCGACATAGGTTTTGCCGATCTCGTGTTTGGGATGGGTCAGGCGGTAGGCCAGATCGCCGTCGTTGGTCATGAGAAGGAGGCCGGTGGTGTTATAGTCCAGCCGCCCCACGGGGAAGACCCGCTGGGGGATGTCCTTGACCAGATCGGCCACCGTGGATCTGTCCCGGTCGTCATCCATGGAGGTGACGCAGCCCAGGGGCTTGTTCAGGGCCAGATAGACTTTCTTTTCGGAAGCTTCAATGGGCCTGCCGTTCACGGAGACCTGGTCGCCTTCCTGTACATCATAGCCCATCTCGCGCATGACGGCGCCGTTG
>CAMNJK010000158.1 GCA_946541435.1 uncultured Bacillota bacterium | reverse complement strand
TGATCTGCATGAATTTGAGGAGCTTGCCGATGAGGCCGTCCTTCTGCATGAGCAGTGCCAGATGCAG
Organism: uncultured Bacillota bacterium; assembly: GCA_946541435.1. GTDB lineage: Bacteria > Bacillota > Clostridia > Peptostreptococcales > Anaerovoracaceae > Lentihominibacter. The sequence goes on along the minus strand of CAMNJK010000158.1, from coordinate 4,341 downwards.
ATGCTCTCCGTCGATCTGCTGATGACCCTCTTCCACGGCAATATTCTGGCAATCTATGATCGCACCCTGTGCGTTCTGTGTGTATTTTTCGATGTTCATTATTTCATTACCCCCTTGTGGCTGATTTCTCCGCAGCGCCGAAATCCAACGATGCTGCCGCCGGGCGCCGCAGTCACAGAGAACCTCGTCGATCGACCAGGTTCCTTGCTTCAATCACATTCTAATCCCTGCCAGATTGGATGTCAATACTTTTTTGGCACTCACCTCGCAAGAGTGCTAACAAATTTTCAGATCGCGGGTTGGAACGGGTCTCCTGGAGCCGCAGCCGCCCCGGGTATTATGTCTCGTTTGTCCAGTTGGTCCGTTCGCGGCGCTATTGTTCATGAAATGGGGCCCGGCGTGTCACGAATCTTCATTTTTCCGTCAGATTGTCCCTCCAGGGACATCTCTGCGGAATTTCCCGATTTCGTGACAGATCACCCGGGGCATCTATGTTTTCCCGCTTCCCTTTTCATGTGAACTTCTGCAGAAAACTGCTGTATTTACATTCTTGATGCATATTATGTAAAGGCTGGCCGGTGCTGTGTTACCAGCAATGCCTGTAACATCCCCGATAGGAGTCACGAATCTTCGTTTTTCCGTCAGATTGTCCCTGTGCAGCCATTCTGACGGAAAAACGCGTTTTCGTGACACTTTGGCCAGCCTTTGCGATCGTTCCGTCAATACGAACCCTTTTATGGGTCCGTACTCACAAGGCCCGGCCTACATATATACCATTATTTTACATTTATATGTTTACCTATTCATTCTAATAATGTATAATATTGTCAATCAAGGAATTGCTGCGAGAATTCGCAGGGAAAGGCAGGAAGGAATCATGAAAAAGAATGTTGCGCTCAGGACAGCCAGAGATACGATCGTGAATCCCGCCGGGATGGCGCAGATCGAGCTGCTTCGAATCACATCCGGGTTGATCCGCACTGCCGCATCCAGGGATGCTGCAGAGAGCAAGGCGATTCGAAAGGAACTGTCCGTCATGGAGGCTTCGCGGCTCCATATCCGAAAAACAGAGAAGGGATTTCGCTTCGCCGCATACCCGGAGGAACCATCCGCCAGGCAGCGCGCCGGGAAAGACACACGTGAGATCGGGATCTCACAGGACCAGGCGCGGGTACACATGCTTGCCCGAAGAGCCTATCTGCTCCAAAGGCTTTCCATGATAGAAAACAACCAGCGCCGCCTGCAGAAGGTCCTCTCTTCCTGTGACAGCGCCCGCAGTGAACTCCGCCTTCAAAAGGATCTTAAACGGTATTGCGAAGCCGGCCTTGACCTGAGCCGCATCCTGTTCACAAAAGAGCAGAACGAATGGATCGACCAGCCCTATTCTCCGAATCCCTACTATAAAGAATCTTTGAAACAGAATACGAAACACGGTGTCCCGGTCCGGTCCCTTTCCGAGGCCACGCTGGGAAGCTTTCTGGAATCGGTGGGCCTGCCTTTTCGCACGGACGATCTTGTAGAGATCCATAGCGAGTACGGCGTCCAGCCTTTTCGGGAAAACTATTTTGCTGACTTCAAGGTTCCGAATCTGTGCGGAGGCATCACCATCCATGAGCATCTGGGCGCCCTGCATCTGCAGGACTACCCGGACAATTCCCTGAAACGGCTGAATGATTATCACAATCATGTGGTCTATGAACTGCCCGGCCGGCAGGTGAAGCATTCGGAGTTCACCTGGTCCTTTGAGTACGATCTGGTGGACACCGGTTCCATGGAGGCGCTTCTGCGAAGGATGCTCCTGCCGGACCTGTATGAGTGACGCCGCCCTGCCTGTATAAAAAAAACCGGCCGGGTCCGTATGGGTGACCCGGCCAGCCTTTGCTTGCGCCGATGCTTATTTCTCCTTGTAATACAGTCTGCAGTGGCAGTAGCCTTCGAAGTCGGGGTCGGCGATCTGGTCGCGGAACTCCTGGCACATGCACATGTTCTCTTCCACCTTCTGCAGGCGGCAGGGGCAGTAGCCTTCCTTCTTCTTCAGGCCCTCGCGGATCATTTCCACGACTTTACGGTCCTCGTTAAAAATGATTCTCATAACACACCTCGTTTCTTCTCGCAGCGACAGCTTCCGGCTCCGCGGCTGAGGCCGCTTCCTGATGCCCAGGCTGATCCGGCTGCGCTTCATGCGACCGCAGCGACAGCTTCCGGCTCCGCGCCGCTATTTCCCGCTCTCCATGCTGATCCGGCTGCCCGGCGGGATGGATGACGTAATGAACGCGTTACCGCCGACGATGGAGCCTTCCCCGATGACAGTGTTTCCGCCCAGGATGGAAGCCCCGGAGTAGATGGTCACGTTGTCCTCCAGGGTCGGGTGACGGCGGGTGCCGTGAAGGGCATGGCCCCCCTTGGTGGAAAGCGCGCCGATGGTCACGCCCTGGTAGATCTTCACATGTTCACCGATGACCGATGTGGAACCCACCACGATGCCGGTGCCGTGGTCCATGAAGAAGTAATCTCCGATGGTGGCCGCCGGATGGATATCGATGCCGGTGATGCTGTGGGCATACTCCGACATCATCCGGGGCAGGATCCGCACACCCAGAAGGTGCAGCTCGTGGGCCACACGGTAAATGGTGCTGGCCAGCAGGCCCGGATAACTCAGAACGATCTCTTCCTTGTTGAATGCCGCCGGGTCACCGTCGTAGGTGGCCTGGATGTCCGTATTGACCTTGGCCCGGATCTTGGGGATCTGGCGGAAAAACTCGATGGCGATCTTCTGGGCCACTTCTTCCCGGCCGTCCTCGGACATCATACCGTACTCTTCATCGTAGGCCAGGGCCAGGGCGATCTGCCGGGACAGATAGTACATGATGTCCTCCAGCTGCAGGTTCAGCTTGCTGTACATGTTGTAGAACTTGTAGCCCTTGTCCCGGTAATAGCCGGGGAAGAGCACCTGCAGGAGCTTGACCACGATGCTGATGACCTCGTCCCGGTCCGGCAGGTTGAAGATGTTCATGTTATCGATGTCACGCCCCTGGTCATAGTCCTGCAGCACCAGTTCGACGATCTCCTCGACTTCGCTTCTTACTCTTTTTTCATCCATTTGATCGTACCTTTCAACATTCCAATGGCAGCAGCTGCGGCGCAGCCGGCCCCTGCTGCAGGGCCGCCCGGTCCGCAGCGTTCTTCATTCCGGGAGATGAACAGGGCAGTCCCTGTCCCTTTCCCGGCCTTATTTCTTCTCCTCGTCCTTGGGCTCATCCTTGCGGAATTCCTTGGTGCGGATCTCCTCGCTGATCTGCTGTACGAACTCGCCCAGGGGCTTCACGCCTTCATCGCCGGCGAACCGGGAACGAACGGAGACCGTTCCGTCTTCGGCTTCCTTGCCGCCCACCACCAGCATGTAGGGGATCTTCTCCATCTGGGCCGCGCGGATCTTGTAGCCGATCCTCTCGGAGCTGTTGTCCACCGTGACATCCACGCCTGCCTTGCGCAGCTCAGCATGGACAGCCTTTGCATACTCCGCGAACTTCTCGGATACCGGAAGGACGCGGACCTGCTCCGGACAAAGCCAGGTGGGGAGCTTGCCGGCGTGCTTCTCGATCATCCATGCCAGGGTCCGCTCGTAGCAGCCGATGGACGTCCGGTGGATGATGTAGGGACGCTTCTTCTGGCCGTCGCTGTCGATGTAGTACATGTCGTAGCGTTCCGCCAGGAACATATCCAGCTGGATGGTGATCATGGTGTCTTCCTTGCCGTAGACGTTCTTGGCCTGGATATCCAGCTTGGGTCCGTAGAAGGCCGCTTCGCCCGCCGCCTCGGTGTACTCCAGTCCGATCTCGTCCAGGATCACGCGCATGGCATCCTGTACACGGTCCCAGTCCTCCGCTGTTCCCAGATAGTGGTCCGCGTTGTCCGGATCCCACTTGGAGAAGCGGTAGGTCACCGCGTCTTCCAGTCCCAGGGTGGTCAGGCAGTACTTGGCCAGGTTGACACAGTTCTTGAATTCCTCGTTGATCTGTTCCGGTGTGCAGACCAGATGTCCCTCGGAAATGGTGAACTGGCGGACACGGGTCAGTCCGTGCATCTCGCCCGCCTGCTCATTCCGGAACAGGGTCGACGTCTCGCCCATCCGGTAGGGCAGGTCACGGTAGCTGTGCTGCTTGGCCTTGTAGACATAGTACTGGAAGGGGCAGGTCATGGGCCGCAGGGCGAACACATCCGCGTCCGCGTCATGCTCGATCAGGTTCAGGTCCTGGACGCCGCGGATCTCATCGGACCGGTCCTCCGCCGCCATGACCTCATCCAGGTCGTCATAACCCAGGAGGAACATGCCGTCCTTGT
>CAMNJK010000157.1 GCA_946541435.1 uncultured Bacillota bacterium | reverse complement strand
TTCGACAGCTCCTGCAGTTCGTCCCAGGCAAAAATGATGTTGTAGCCGTCCACCAGCAGATATTCCGGCAGGACCTCCGCCGGTTTTGTCTTCTGCCGCGGCTGGGGCTGCGCCTCGATGATCCGGGCCGGTTTTCTGACTTTGGGAGCATCCTGTTTCCCGTAGGTCCGTTCAAAGATCCGCTGCAGCTCCTTGTCCGCCGGACCGGATCCGCTGCCGGCACCTGCCAGCCTTTGGGAGAAAGCAGGCTCCTCGTCCTCCCGGGATTCCTCTGCTCCGCCGCGGATCTGCACGTGCATCATTTCATCCGCCTCATCCCATGGCACCATGTGGCCTGCTCCATGGGAGCAGAATACGGAATCCGCCGGATTGTCCATATCCCGGTCGGGATCATAGCCTGCCGCCGCAATGGCTTCCGCCGCGTTGTGGCATTGGGAAAATCCGCTGAAATTACAGGTCAGATATCCGTAGCCCTTGGTATAGGACGCCACTTCCGCGGCGTAGCCGCGCATCTCCTGCACCGGAGCACGGCCCTGCAGGATCTGGCTGTCCGTTTCGCCGCCTGCGCCCTGCCGCTCTATGATCTCAAAGGATCCGCCCATTCTGCGGATGTCTGCCATGGCCCTTCCCGCCTGCTGGCGAGGAAGCTCCAGTGTAAAATCATACCAGGGTTCCAGCAGTACCGCGTCACCGGATGCGCCGGCCTTTCGCATGGCCTGCCGCAGGGCGCGGTAGGTGGCCTGCCGGAAATCTCCGCCCTCGGTGTGCTTCAGATGCGCCCGGCCTCCCTCTATGGTGATCTTCACATCCGTCAGCGGAGCACCCATGAGCACGCCGGGATGCTCCCGCTCCGTCAGGTGCGTCATGATCAGCCGCTGCCAGTTGGTGTCCAGCACATCCGTGCTGCAGGAGGAGGCGCACTGGATGCCGCTTCCTTCCGGGAGCGGCTCCAGCAGGAGATGGACCTCCGCATAGTGCCGCAGGGGTTCGAAGTGTCCCGCTCCCCGCACCGGCTGCCGGATGGTCTCTCTGTATTCGATGCTCCCTTCATCAAACCTGGGAACGAACCCGAATCGCTCTGTGATCATCTGGGTCAGGATCTCCAGCTGGATCTCACCCATGAGCCGCACCTGGATCTCCTGTTTCTGCTCGCTCCACCGGACATGGAGCTGGGGATCTTCCTCTTCCAGCTGCCGCATCTGCTGCATGATCAGCGGGATATTGGCGTTTTCCGGGGTCAGGAGACGATACACCAGCACCGGCTGCAGGAGGGCTTTGCTGTCCTGGCCCAGAAGGGTCCCCAGGCCCTGCCCGGCTGCCGTCTGCTCCAGTCCCACCACTGCCACCAGCTGACCGGCCTCCGCCTTCTCCATGGTCTCATACCGGCTGCCGGAATACAGGCGGATCTGATGGATCTTCTCCGCCCCGTCCTCCGATCCTGAAGTCCGGATGCTATCCTTCACGGAGAGTGCTCCGCCGGTGATCTTCATGTGGGTCTGCCGGACCCCTTTCTCATCCCGGGTGATGCGGAACACCCTGGCAGCAAAGTCTCTGCCATAGACCGGCTGCCGTGTGAACCGGTCCAGGCCTTCCAGGAGTCCCTTCACACCCTGCTCATAGAGGGCGGATCCGAACCAGCATGGGAACACATGCCGCCGGGCGATGGCGCCGGCGATGGTTTCATCAGGCATCTCCTCTTCCGCAAGGAAAAGTTCCATCAGTCCTTCGTCGCACATGGCCAGTTCTTCCGGATCCGGCAGAACAGCAGCGGCGCTTTCCCCCGCGGCATTACCGAACATGACGCAGCCGTCATCCAGAGAGCTCCGCAGAACATCCATGGCCGCCCGGGGGTCCGTACCCTCCAGATCCATTTTGTTCACAAAAATAAAGACCGGGATGTCCAGCTTTTTCAGCAGCTTCCAGATGGTCACGGTATGGCCCTGCACCAGATGGCGGCCGCTGATCACCAGTACCGCCACGTCCAGGATCGACAGCGCCCGTTCCATTTCAGCGCTGAAATCCACATGTCCCGGGGTGTCCACCAGGGTCAGTTCCGTGTTTCCCGCTTCCATGCGGGCCTGGCCGGAGAAAATGGTGATTCCCCGGGCCCGTTCCTGTTCATCTGTGTCCAGAAAGGAACTGCCGCTGTCGACCCGGCCAGCCTTTGCAAGGACGCCGGCGGACACCAGCATGGCCTCTGACAGGGTGGTCTTGCCCGCGTCCACGTGGGCCAGGATTCCAATTGTCAGTCGTTTTTTTGTCATGGTTTTGAGATCATAGGTTCAAGATAGCAGGAAACTCCGGTAGTTCCGGAGTCTCTGCGTGAAATATATGAATGATGACTGTGATCTTACAGTGCCGCCTTTGCGGTCTCGCACAGCTTCGCGAATCCTGCCGGATCGTTGATGGCGATCTCGGACAGCATCTTTCTGTTGATATCGATATTGGATTTCTTCAGTCCGTCGATCAGTCTGCTGTAGGACATGCCGTTCATTCTGGCTGCAGCGTTGATTCTTGCGATCCAAAGCTTTCTGAAGTCTCTCTTCTTGAGCTTGCGGCCAGCGTATGCGGAACGCAGCGCTCTCATGGTTGCCGGCTTAGCTGCTCTGTATGTGGTGCTTCTGGAACCATAGAAGCCCTTCGCCATCTTCAGAACTTTTTTATGTCTCTTGTGTGCGTTTAATCCCTTCTTAACTCTTGCCATGTTTCCTTCCTCCTTACTTGCTCAGTACTTCCTTGATTCTGCCCAGATCAGCGCTGGTCAGGGTCGTTGCCTTACGCAGACCTCTTTTTCTCTTCTGGCTCTTCTTTGTAAGGATATGGCTCTTGTAGGCCTTGTTTCTCTTTACTTTTCCTGAACCTGTCACCTTGAAACGTTTGCATGCGCCTCTGTGAGACTTCATCTTATTTTTTGCCATCTTGTTCCTCCTATAGTTATTATTTTATTTGTCTTTTTTTGGCGAAAGTGTCATCGTCAGGCTTCTGCCTTCGAACTTGGGCTTGCGGTCAACGGTGCCCACATCGGCCACTGCCTCTGCGAATCTGTCCATGACCTCCATGCCGCGGTTCACATAGTCCCTCTCACGTCCTCTGAATCTGAGGCTGACCTTCAGCTTGTCGCCATCCTTCAGGAATTTGGATGCAGTCTTCGCCTTGACCATGATGTCATGGTCTTCAATAAAGGTTGACAGCCGGATTTCCTTGATCTGCGTTGTCTTCTGCTTCTTGCGGTTCTCTTTTTCCCGTTTCTGCATTTCGTACTTGTACTTCCCGTAGTCCAGGATCCTGCAGACCGGCGGAGCCGCCTTCGGCGCGATGCACACCAGATCGAGTTTCTTCTGCTCTGCCAGATCGAGAGCTTCCTGACGGCTCATGATACCCAGCTGAGTACCGTCGGTGTCGATAACGCGCAGTTCCTTGCCGCGAATCTCTTCGTTGATAAAAGCTTCCTTGCTAATTGTTCCGTACCTCCTGATAATCACGAACGTTTCGGACCATCCGCCGTCTCTCAGATAAAAAACAGCGAACACAAAGTATCCGCTGCTAAACTCAAGTCCGGTTCCTTTCGGTACCGTCGTTATTGACCCAGGCGCCGTGGCCCCTAAGGTGAGAAGCGGATAACTTCTTCTTTCTACCTCGAGTACTTTAACATACACGCCCGCGGTTTGCAAGCATTAAATTCGATAATTCCGGTTTTTTTCAGGTGTTTGGGATTCATGCTTCTTCGGATCTTCAGCGCAAACTTCAGCGCAAACAAAAATCGACCCAAATCCTTCTATATTGTCCCACCGCAAACAATTTCAGCGGGTTTTCAGCGATAATTGTTTGCAGACCCGATCACCAGAAGCAACAAACACGTTCAACAGGAATATTCTGGGATTTTTCCGCAGCAACGTACAAATAAACGCCTGAAAAATCCAGAATTCACACCCGATTACCAATATATGTTATATGCCTCTTCGGCTGCAAACAATTTCAGCTCCAAATCCCGGGATTTTGTTTGGTGCCAAACAATTATGCCTCTTCTTGAGGGATTTTTGGGACACGACTCCGTCCCGGTCACTCCAGCTCCCGGAGAAATGCCATCGTCTCTTCCGTCTCCAGCATCTCATCATAGGTGGTCCGGAAGATCCGTTTCAGGCCCATGAGCCAGGTGATGGGGATATGATGGGCGCCGGTCTCGATCTGGGCGTAGATCCCCCGGGTCACAGGAAGTCCCATCACCTGTAGTTTGCTGGCCACCTGATCCTGGGTCAGGTCCCGCTGCCGACGCAGGCGGCGCAGATTCCTGCCGATGCTGACATTCTGAATGACCCGCTGCTGCACTTCCCGTTTCTGACCGTTCCACCGGTCACTGTTCTGGCCGCCACGCCGTTCACTGTCCTCCGGCCTGCCGCTGATACCGGCCCTCTGC
>CAMNJK010000156.1 GCA_946541435.1 uncultured Bacillota bacterium | reverse complement strand
CTACAAACAGTATACAGAGAGATGCTGAGGATCTGACCGGACGAAGGCAGCGGCAGTGCCGCGGCCCGGCCGTGGAGGGATGATCCTGTATCAAAAAGCTTGCCAAAGGCCATTTCGCGGATTACCGCGGGATGGCCTTTTTATATATGATTGTTTAATCATATATACCATAATGTTTAGTAATATTCGGCCGATAACGATTATATATAGTTTCCACCCCGTATCTATGTTAGAATAAAGTATAGAAGTGTTCACACGGAGCACAGTACCGACAATTTCAGCCGGCGGGCGCACATGCCCTTTTTCATCAACCGCGCCTGCCTGCGGCAGATCATTAGAATTATTAAAGGAGTTATTTTATATGACACCTGTTACAAATTTACAGTTCCTCATTAACGCTTACGATGACAGTCAGATCCGGTTCGACCCGGCTGTTAAAAGATATGATGTGACCGTCCCCGCGGACTGCTTCGGAGCCCTTCTGAAGCTGGAGTTCGCCCCGGAATTCTACATCAGCATCCGCTCCGACCGTGACGCCGGCCGTTTCGGTTTTGAGTCCCTCGATCCTGAAATGGGCGATTATATTGCCGGAACAGAGATCCCTTATTATGAGTATTACGGCGGATATATCATCCGCCTTGACAAGCGGGAGTCCTGCTTCGCCAGTGACCTGGATGCGACGGTCACCATTGACGCGGGCAGCACAGAGCACGGGACGGACCGCTACGAGATCCATATCCACAGGGATTCCGGAAAAGCCCTCCGGGACCTTTTCCGGGAGGAATCCTTCTATGATGAAGAGTTCCAGATTACAATGCCCTATAAACTCTATGTGCCCGGAAAATATGACCGCAGAAAGAAGTATCCGCTGGTCATCTGCCTGCACGGGACCGGTGAAGTACAGGAGCCCCTTGACGCTGTGCTGATGAAAACACAGATGGCAACAGCTTTCGCGAAGAATTCCGAAGCCGGCCGCAACGAGTGCTTTGTGCTGGTCCCCAAATGCAATGTCCGCTATGACGAGGATGACAACTGGACCACACTGAACCAGTTCGTCAAGCAGAGGACCGATTCGCCTTTCTGGCCCATGCCCCAGCTGAAGGTGGCCTGGCGGCTGATCGAAATGCTCAAAAACGAATACAGGATTGATGACAGACGGCTATATCTCACGGGAATCTCATCCGGCGCCTTCGGCGCCTATGTCATGGCCATGGATCATCCGGACGCTTTCGCGGCCCTGGTCCCTGCCTGCGGCGCGGCCAATCCCGCCCGGATCGGAGCCCTGAAGCATATACCGCTCTGGATCTTCCACTCCGCGGATGATCCGGTGATCGTTACCTCTTTCACACTGGATCCCACCCTGGCCGCGCTGGACCATGCCGGCATCAGCTATCGTGTGACCCGTTATCCCGAGAAGAAGATCTTCTGGCAGTCCGCCCACTTCTGCTGGGAAAGGGTCTATAAAGATGAGGAGCTGATGGACTGGATCTTCGCCCAGCGGATCGGCGGCCTCAAACAGGTAAAGAAGAAAATCGGGATCCCTTCCGGCGACAGAAAGAAGGGGCATTCCATTAACGACGAAGTGCGCAATATTGCCGAGCAGGCGATTGATGCCGCTGAGATAGAGTCACTTTGAAAGATGGATAAATAACAGCAACGAGGAGGAAAACGATGGACAAAAAACTTTATCCCCTGGATGTCGGCCAGATGCTGCAGTATCTGCCCATTCGGGAAACCGGCACGCAGCGCTGCTGCAACATCAGCGTTTTTTCCGGTCTGCAGACAGAGATTGATTTCAACCTTCTGAAGAGATGCATCCAGGACGAGTTCCGGCGCTATGAGTGCCTCCGTCTGCGGTTCACGGCCCCCGATGAAGACGGGTTCGTAAAGCAGTATATCGCGGACCGGGATGACCGGGATGTCCCTTTCCTGGATCTCTCCGACCTCACCATGCGGGAAGCCGACACTTTTCTGCAGGAAAAGACCTATGAGGAGTTCAATGAGCCGGAGATCCCCATGGTAGAGATCACCATGGTCAAAATGCCGGAAGGCTATAACGGAATGTACATCCATATCGATCACCGCCTTGTGGATTCCTCCGGCCTGATTGTCATGGTCAACGATATCATGGAGCTGTACTGCCACTACCGGTTCGGGTCTGAATATCCCAAGCCCCTGTCCTCATTCGAAGAAGTCCTGGTCGGCGACCTGAAGAAGATGAAGAATGAAAAGCGCCGGGCCAAGGATGAGAAATTCTGGCGTGATTACCTGACTGAAAACGGCGAGCCCATCTATTCCGATATCAAAGGCTTCCGTGTTCTGCAGGAGAGCCGGAAAAACCATGGGGATAAATCCCTCCGCGCGGCGGATGTGGAGAGAAAGGACCGGTCCGTGGGCGTGGCGGACTTCCATCTGGAGCCCGAAGCCACCCAGAAGCTGATGGACTTCTGCATGATGCACGGCGTTTCCATGACCAACCTGATCCTCCTCACCATGCGGACCTATCTTTCCAAGTGCAACGGTGGCCAGGAGGATATCACCCTCCGCAATTTCGTTTCCCGCCGTTCCACCCAGGCCGAGTGGACCTGCGGCGGCAGCCGTGTACTGTCCTTCCCCCTGCGTACCATTATCAGCCCGGATACGGAATTCCTGGATGCCCTGTATGAGCTCCAGAACGTCCAGAACAAGATCTATCTCCACTGCAACTATGATCCCGTGGAGGTAGACAAAATGCTCAAGGAGCTGTACGGGGCCCCGGACCATACGGAGTACATCTCCATGTCCCTGACCTATCAGCCCATGCCTGTCCGGATGCAGAATGAGCACCTGGCGGGGATCAATACCCGTTCCGTCTGGTATCCCAACGGCGCGGCCACTAAGAGGATCTATCTGACTGTTACCCACAGCTCCAATGACGGCGGCCTTATCTTTGACTATCATTATCAGAAGGCGGTCCTGTCCTATGATGACATTCAGAGGCTGTATTACTATATGATGAAGATGATGTTCCGCGGCGTGGATGAACCGGATGTCACCATCGGCGAACTGATCAGCACAGTATAAAAGATTCCGTGCTGCCCGAACATACAGAATCTGTAAGAGAACAAGAACGTAAGACACTGCGCTCTGTAAACCGCGGGGCGCCAAAAAGCATAAAACAAAATTGGAGGTTACAGCATGGATCACAAACAGGAGTTTCTGGAAATCGTAGCAAAATACTGTGATAAGGACGCGTCGGAGATTACGGAAGACATGCGTTTCCGTGAGGATCTGGGCTTTAATTCCCTGAGTTTCATGACCTTCCTGGGCGACCTGGAGGATACGCTGGACGTGGAGCTGGAAGAGGATGAGGCCCTCCGCATCACAACAATCGGTGAGGCTCTGGAATACATGAACACTCTTCTCGCGGAAGGCTGATAAGGAGAATGCTGATAAGGAGAATATAGTATGGACGATGGACACATCATTATCAGGCTGCTGGAAGATACAGTAGCCAAATATCCCGACTATCCGGCGGTAAGATGGATCGTCAGAAAAAAGATCCAGGAAAAATTATACCGGGAACTGAACGAGGACAGGAACAAGGTGGCCGCCGCCCTTCTCAGGAATGGTTTTGAAGGAAAACAGGTGGCTATGATCGGCACCAGCTCTTACGAGTGGGTCGCTTCCTATCTGGGCATCGTCAGCACAAAGATGACGGCTGTACCGCTTGATCCCATGCTCCCGCCGCTGGAGCTCTGCGATCTGATCAACCGTTCGGATTCCGAGGCGCTCTTCATCGCCCCGAGACTGGCATCCATGATTGACACTGTCAAAGAGAACTGTCCCGCCGTGCGGCTGTATGTGGTCCTGGACGGGAAGCCTTCACCGGAGGATCCCTCTATTGTCTCTTTCGCGGAACTGATCGCCGGAGAAGACGGCGCCCCGGTGCCGGAAGACAAGCGTCCCCTGTCAGATGACGTCTGTACCATTATCTTTACCTCCGGTACCACCGGAAAGAGCAAGGGCGTCATGCTGACCCAGCGGAACCTGTATGACGACGTGACCAACGTAATCGTCACTTTTGAACCCGGAACAACGATGCTCTCCGTACTGCCCGTACACCACGCCTACTGTCTGGTCATGGACTGGCTCAAGGGCTTCTCCCTCGGCGCCACGCTCTATATCAATGACTCCCTGCTGCACATGGTCAGGAACATCGGCATGGTGAAACCGCAGGTCCTCCTAATGGTGCCGCTCATGATCGAGACCATCGGCAAGAGGCTGGCCGCCATTGAGTCGGATCTGCCCAAACCGGAGATCGCGAAGCAGCTGATGGGAGAGAACCTGGAGTACATCTTCTCCGGCGGCGCCCATCTGGATCCCGCTTATATCAGCCTGTTCGAGGAGTACGGGATCAAGGTCTGTGAAGGATA
>CAMNJK010000155.1 GCA_946541435.1 uncultured Bacillota bacterium | reverse complement strand
CAGGAAGCGTTTGGAGGACTTGGCATGTGGAATGGTGAAAATGAACTGACAATGGTCCTTGAGAAGGCCGGTGTGTCAGACCCGGAAGAAAAAGCCGGGAAAATGATGCAGTATATGGAGCTGGTGCTGGACCGGAATCAGCAGGTGAATCTGACGGCCATCAGGACCCCGGAGGAATTCATTCGCAGGCATTACGAGGATTCCCTGGAAATCTGCGGTCTGTCCTGTTTTCGTGAGGCCCGGCAGGTGCTGGACCTTGGAACCGGCGGCGGTTTTCCCGGTATTCCCCTGGCCATCGCCTTTCCGGAAAAAAACTATACATTGCTGGATTCCCTGGAGAAGCGGATCCGGATCATCCGGGAATTCTGCCGGGAGATCGGGATCACGAATGTGGAGGCCATCCATGGCAGGGCAGAGGATCTGGGCCGGCAGGAGAACCTCCGGGAACAGTTCGATCTCTGTGTATCCCGGGCGGTGGCTGATATGCGGGTCCTGTCAGAATACTGTCTCCCCTTCGTGAAACCGGGGGGCTGGTTCGTGGCTTATAAAAGCGCGGGCTGTCAGGATGAACTGAAGGCTGCGGAGAATGCCGTGGAACTATTGGGAGGAAAGCCGGAAGCATTGGAAACAGCCGGTTCATCCCATCTGCTGGTGTGTATCCGAAAGGTCACACCGACCCCGGACAAGTATCCCCGAAGAGCCGGGACACCCTCGAAAAAGCCTCTGTAACATACATTGTATATAAAAACAGCCTCTGCAACATATGCCTGGATTTCAGCCCCGGAGAGAGACAAATGCTGGACTTCCTGAAACAACTGATCAAATATGCCTCGGCTGCCATGGTGGGCGGTGTCGTGGATTACGGTCTCCTGATCCTCCTGGTGGAAGCCGCCGGGATGCATTATCTTCTGGCGTCGCTGATCTCACTGATCTCCGCCATGATCGTTCAGTATGTACTGAACATCCGGTTCGTCTTTCATACCAGTGATGAACACAGGATCAGAAAGCTCATGATCTATATCATCATGGGGCTGATCGGGCTTGGTCTCAACCAGCTGATCATATATCTTGTTGTCAGCAAGGTCAAATACCACTATATCGTGGGGAAGATCGCTGCGTCGGCCATTGGAGGGATCTATAATTTCTTCAGCAGGAAGCTGTATCTGGAGCACTCATGATGGGGAAGGCGGCCATTGATCAGGCGGACGGGACCGCAGGAGATAAATTACAGAAGTTTACAATGATGTGTTTAAATAGCAGACCCATATGAAACGCGTATCTCTGCCATGCTGCAGGATGTTTCACGTGAAACAATTTATGAATGTGACGCCTATCACATTCATTTTTTTATTCTTAAATTAGTGACGCATGATGATAAATGGTATATAATGTTCTAGTATTTTCGTTTCGGCCGGATGGTGACCGGACAGATCCACACATGGTCGTGATATGGTATGGATCCACAGAGATTAATGGAATGACAGGAAAGACAGGAAAGAGAGGACTGAATTGGGAAAGGCAATCGCTATATTTAATCAGAAGGGCGGCGTAGGGAAGACAACAACGAACATCAATCTGGCAGCATGCCTGGCGCTGAAGGGGAAGAAAGTGCTGGTCCTGGATATCGATCCGCAGGGAAACACCACCAGCGGACTGGGCTTCTCCAAGAGAGATCTGGAACTGACCACACATGAGATCCTGATCGGCGATGACTATCATCCCGCGGAGGCTGTATTGCCAACGGGTGTGGACAATCTCTATATCATGCCTGCCAGCGTGCAGCTGGCCGGTGCCGAGGTGGAGCTGATCAACATGCCCGGCCGTGAGCGCCGGCTGAAGATGGCCATTGATATCCTGAAGCCGGACTTCGATTATATTTTCATCGACTGTCCCCCTTCACTGGGATTCCTGACCATCAATTCGCTGACTGCAGTGGATTCTGTTCTGATCCCGATCCAGTGTGAGTTCTATGCGCTGGAAGGCGTCAGCCAGCTGATGAGTACCATTGATATCGTACGCAGCAGCCTGAATCCTGATCTGGAGATCGAAGGCGTTATCCTGAGTATGTTTGACGGCAGAACCAACCTGTCAGCCCAGGTGGTGGAAGAAGTCAAGAAATACTTCCGGGAGAAGGTCTATGCCACAGTGATCCCCAGAAATGTGCGTCTGGCAGAGGCGCCAAGCCATGGAATGCCTGTCATTCAGTACGATCCGCGTTCTACAGGAGCGCAGGCATATATGGAATTCGCCGATGAGTTTCTGGAGTCTGAGGGGGTTCGTTAAATGGCAGCACAGAAAAAAGCAAGAGGTCTGGGCAGGGGACTGGACGCGCTTTTCGGAGATGTTGAGGTCAATGCGGCCAGGACCGCGGCAGCCAAGCAGCCTGCGGAAACAGCCGATGTGCAGGAAAGCACGGGTCCATCGGACAGCGAACTCAGATATATCGACATCAACGACATCAAACCCAATTCCAGCCAGCCGAGAAAGAGCTTTGACGAGGATAAGCTGGAGGAACTGGCGGAATCCATCGAACAGCACGGCCTGATCCAGCCCATCGTTCTCAGATCCGCGGGAAAAGGATATGAGATCGTGGCAGGAGAGCGCCGCTGGCGGGCAGCCCGCATGATCGGACTGAAGGAACTGCCCTGCGTGGTACGGGAGCTGACGGATGAAGAAAACATGCTGCTGGCCATCATCGAGAACATGCAGCGGGAAGACCTGAATCCCATTGAAGAAGCAGAAGGGCTGAAGGCCATGATCGATACCTACGGTCTGACCCAGGAACAGGTTTCCCGGGGCGTGGGCAAAAGCAGGCCTTATATCACCAACAGTCTGCGGCTTCTGAAACTTCCGGCCAAACTCCGTTACATGACAGCGGACGGATCCTTATCCGTGGGACATGCCAGAGCGCTGGCAGCCGTGAAGGATGAAAAGCTGCAGGTCAGACTGGCGGAGAGAACCGTCAGTGAGGGCCTGTCCGTACGCCAGATCGAAAAGCTGGCCAGGGAAAGCGACAAAGAAGCTGTCGCGAAAAAGCCGCGCAAGACCAAGAGCGCGGATGAAAAGCGGGTAGAGACCGAGCTGCGTGAGGCACTGGGAACCAAGGTGGTGCTGCAGCGCAAGGGCGCCCGGGGAAAGATCGAAATCGAATTTTACAATGGAGAAGAGATGGAACGGCTGATCGATCTTCTGCGTTCCATCCGCTGATGTTTCACGTGAAACATATGGTTTTGTGGAACAGATCATGTGAAACAAATCAACTGTTGTTAAAAATATCATTAACCATATAGAACCATTACAGAAAGAGGTAAAACTATGGAAAGAAATGTAGGAACCATCTCAAGAGGCATTCGCTGCCCGATCATCCGTGAGGGTGATGACCTGGCTGGAATCGTTGTAAACAGCGTGCTCAAGGCTGGTGAAACAGACGGATTCGAGCTGCGTGACAGAGACATCGTCTGTGTTACCGAGTCTGTTGTGGCCAGATCCCAGGGCAACTATGCATCTGTGGACGCCATTGCTGCGGACGTTAAAGCGAAACTGGGCGGAGAGACCATCGGCGTTATCTTCCCCATCCTTTCCAGAAACCGCTTCGCCATCTGCCTGCGCGGTATTGCGAAAGGCGCCAGGAAAGTCGTCCTGATGCTGAGCTATCCCAGCGATGAGGTGGGCAATGAGCTGGTTTCACTGGACCGCATCGATGAGGCAGGGATCAATCCCTACAGCGACGTGCTGACAGAAGCCAGATACAGAGAACTGTTCGGAGAGAACAGACACCAGTTCACCGGCGTGGATTATGTACAGTACTATGGTGATCTGATCCGTGAATGCGGCGCAGAGGTGGAGATCATCTTCGCAAATCATCCGGAAGAGATCCTGAACTACACCAAGAACGTTCTGACCTGCGACATCCACACCAGAGCGCGGACCAAGCGTATCCTGAAGGCCAAGGGCGCGGAAGTGGTCTGCGGACTGGACGACATCATGACAGGCTCCATCGACGGCAGCGGTTTCAACTCCAAGTACGGCCTGCTGGGCTCCAACAAGGCGACAGAGGACAGCGTCAAGCTGTTCCCGGAAAACGGACAGCCTCTGGTGGATGAGATCCAGCGTCAGCTGAAGGAAAAGACCGGCAAGAACGTCGAAGTCATGATCTACGGAGACGGCGCTTTCAAGGATCCGGTTGGCAAAATCTGGGAACTGGCAGACCCCAGCGTCGGTGTGGCCTGGACCAAGGGACTGGAAGGAACTCCCAATGAACTGAAGCTGAAGTATCTGGCGGACAACGATTTCGCAGACCTGTCCGGAGACGCCCTGAAGGAGGCCATCTCTGAAAGAATCAAGGAAAAAGACGGGAGCAGCCTGGTGGGCAAGATGGAATCCGAAGGAACCACACCGCGTCAGCTGACCGACCTGATCGG
>CAMNJK010000154.1 GCA_946541435.1 uncultured Bacillota bacterium | reverse complement strand
GGATCAGCTTGCCGGCAAAGTACCCTTCCGGCCTCTTGAAAAAGCTGCCCGCGCTGGGATAGGTGACCGGCTGTTTTGCGTTGCGCTTTGCTGTCAGGTCCGCCATGGTGGCGCGGATCTCTTCCGGGTCCCCGGGCTGCAGGGCAAACACCGCCTCCGTGACGATCTCCCCGCTCTCATGCAGCCGGGTGTGCCGGTAGCCCATGTCCAGGTCCGCCGCGGTGACTTCTGCAAAGGCTGGAAAGGCCCCTGTGTCAGCCTCATCCGGTCCTGCCTGCCGCAGGACTCTGGCGTGATCCAGCACGTCCTTGATCTCTCCGCCGTAGGCGCCCGCGTTCATAAACACAGCGCCGCCCACGCTGCCCGGAATGCCGGAGGCAAATTCCAGACCGGTGAGGCCCTCTGCCGCCGCGCTCTTTGCTGCCATGGCCAGGGATGTGCCGCTGCCGCAGATCAGGGAATTCCCTTCCCTGCGGATGTAGCTGAAAGCCGGGCCCAGATGCACCATCACGCCCCGGTACCCGCCGTCCGTCACCAGGATGTTGGACCCGTTGCCCAGCACCATGTGCGGAACATCAGCCAGCGCCAGCTTTTGCAGGACTGCCTGAAGTTCCTCCTCGCTTGACGGACTTACCAGAAGATCTGCCGGACCCCCCGCGCGAAACGACGTGTGCTCCGCCATGGGCGCGTCCTGCCGGGCGTTCTCCGCGCCGACGATCTCCTTCAGTTCATTTATCAATTCATCAGTGATTGTCTTCATGTTCATTCGAGTCTTTGTTGTTCTGTTTTTTCTTGTTGTTAAAGCTAAAGAAGCGCCGCTCTTTTTTGGGTCCGCGGGTCCGGTAGGGATCGATGCGGTAGTCGTTGAGGTCCGTGGAGAACCCCCGCGCCGCCAGTCTGCGGTTCAGCTGCCGGCTGGCGTAGTAGAAGATCACCGCGAACACCGGGATGCCAACGATCATGCCGATGAAGCCGAACAGGCCGCCGCCCACCAGCACGGCGAACAGGACCCAGAAACTCTCCAGGCCGGTGCTGTCTCCCAGGATCTTGGGTCCCAGGATGTTGCCGTCAAACTGCTGCAGCAGCAGCACGAAGATGGCGAAGTACAGAGCGTGCCAGGGGTTCATCATCAGCAGCAGGAGCACGGACGGGATCGCTCCGATAAAGGGCCCGAAAAACGGGATGATGTTGGTGATCCCGACGATGCAGCTGATCAGCAGGGAGTACTCCCATCCGAAGATGGTCATCACCAGGAAGCAGATGAATCCGATGATGATGGAGTCGATGACCTTGCCGTTGATGAATCCGCCGAATGTCTTGTTGGTGAAGGCTGCGCCCTCGAAGATCTCCTGGGTTGTGCTTTCCTTGAAAGTGGCCAGGATCAACTTCTTGATCTGCGCCAGGAAGGTGTCCTTGCTGTTCAGGAAGTAGACGCAGATGATGATGCCGATGAGGAAATCCTTCAGGAATCCCACGGCGCCGATCACGCCCTGAGAGATCCCCGCCGCCACGGACTGCGACTTGGGCAGCAGTGTGTTCGTGGCGAATTCGATGGCCTTCTGGGTCAGGGCTTCGATCCCGTCGTCGATGGTCTCCTGGGCGATGGGCAGATTGGCCATCTTCACATCGATCCATTTCGTCACCTGTGTCATGGCCGCGGGCAGCTGTTCCACGACGCTGACCACGCTGTTCACCAGGCCCGGGATGATCATCCAGGAAACACCGGCGATGACCACCAGCAGTACCGCGATGGAGATCACCGAGCCCACGCCCTTGGCGATGGCCATGTCGTTCTTCAGCTGCCGGGATCCCCGGTTCAGCAGGCCGTAGGTTCCCCGCACGGTGTTGTTATAGACCGGCGTCAGCAGGTAGGCCATCACACCCCCGTAGATGAAGGGCTGCAGCACATGGATGCAAAAGCTCACGCACCGGTGCACCACATCGAACCGGTAGATTCCGAAGAACACCAGCACGCAGCAGATGACCACAAGAAACGCGGTGAGGCCCCACTGGTAATGTTGTTTTTCAAGTTTGATTCGTTTCATTTCGTTTTTGATCTGTTCGTTTCGATCTGTCTCAGGCCTGATTCCTGATGTATTCCCTGCAGGCTTCCAGGGTGCCGTTCATCTTGTCGTAGATGGCTCCGCAGAGGAAATCGTAAAACTTCTCCTGGTGGACGCCCTTCAGGCAGTCGGACACCTGGGCCTGGTATTCCTGCCGCGTGATGGACATGCTGATGGGCGCCAGGCCGTTTTCCAGCAGGAAATAATTCAGTCCGAAGATGGCCAGCTCTCCGTTGAAATCATCGAAGGGATAGATATCGATGATCTTATTGTGCACGTACATTGCCTTCAGCACCACGTTGTGTCCGGATTCCCTGCTGTAGACCCGCCGCAGGCAGTCATCCAGCCGGTCCTCCACGTCCACCGCATGGGGCGGCACGTGATTGAAGGCATAGACCACCGGATTGGATTTCCGGAAGTATCCGTTGGGATTCTCCGAAAGGATCCGGTAACCGTTGATCAGCAGGTGCCGGTCCAGGGAGTTCCCCATCTCCAGATTGCTGAAGGCGATCCGCACCAGGTTGCTGAAATTCTCAATGAAAACGTAATCCTTGACCGCCACCTCCTTGGGAAGCTCGCCGTCCAGGATCTTTTCCACGGGGATCTTTTCGTGATGGCTGCTGCGCAGGATCATCGACGCCCGGACCATATCGATCCGGTTGACCTCATGCACCGCAGACCGCAGCAGGCGGTTGTTGCGCAGCATGGCGGTCAGTTCGATCCGCATTTTATATAATTCGTCATGTACTGTCTGATCTGACATATCGTACCCCTATACTCTACCCCTCTTGTTCTGTTCTTCTCTATGCCATCTTGAAGCCGATCCGGCCTCTGGCGATGGCGTATTTATACATATCGATATCGCCGAAGTCGCCGTCCACCTTGCGGAGCAGCGGCATCTTTTCCTTGATGATCTCATAGTCGATGGTGGGCAGGAAAATGATGTCGTACTTGTGCATCAGGGTCAGCTGCAGGAAATCCAGGATCTCATCATCGTTGAAGCCTTCCTTCAGTCCCACCTCCAGGCGGATCTTGAGCCCGGCCCCGACGGCCTTGTTGATCCCGTCGATGACCGGCTGCAGCTCCTTGCCGTCGTTCGACTCCTTGTATCTTGTATAGTTGAAGGTATTCACCACGACCGTCACATCCGTCACGCCCGCCTTCACATATTCCTCTGCCTTCTCCGCCAGATCCTGTCCATCCGTCACGATCCTGCGTTCTTCCATGGTCTTATCACTCATCTGTCAGATTGAACCTTTCTTTTCTTGATTTTGTTTGCTTCGGGACCTGTCGTCCGGTTTCGGTACTGCCCCAGATTATTTTACTTGAAAACCGAAGTTGCGTCAATGACCGCGATCCATATGCATCCCGCCGGCGATTTACATCCCACGTCATTTTTGCTATAATCTTGTCATTGACCCATACAGCCCGACGATACTATGCACCCAGACAAGAGGACCGCATCATGAAAATCCTGCTCATCGGAGACACCCACAGAAAACTGAACAAGGTCAGGGACATCTGGCCCAAGCTGAAGGACATCGATCTCATCGCCCACACCGGCGATCATTATTCCGACGCGCAAAACCTGGCCGAAGAGTTTCATGTCCCGGTCATCGCTGTCGGCGGCAACTGCGACAGCACCGGACCGCTCTACGAGATCATCGAAACAGAGTTCGGCCGCATCCTGCTGACCCACGGACACCGGGACAATGTGGACTGGGATCTGACCATGCTGAAATACCGGGCGCAGGAAAACGACTGCCGGGCGGCCTTCTTCGGTCATACCCACCGGTCCCTGATCACGGAATCCGACGGCATCCATTTCGTGAACCCGGGCAGCCTGACCCAGCCCAGAGACGGCAGCAGCGGCTCCTACGCCATTGTAAGAACCGCTGAGGACAGCTTCGATGCTTCCATCGTGTATTATGCGACCATCATGGGCGGCAAGCCCCCGGCTGATCGATTTCTGAAATCCATTTTAAATTACAGCGACCGGTTCTGAGAACCGGTCGTTTTTTCTGTTTTTGTTATGATCGCCTGAAGCGCTCTCCTCAAGCGTTCATCGCTATAGCATGACCGTCTTCACGATCACCATCACAAACAATACAAGGAATCCGATGACCTCGATCAGCAGCAGCAGCTTCAGGATCGCGCGGAATTTCTCCGGCACAGTGCTTCTCATGCCGCTTGTAAAAGTCAGTCCCATATTCCATGCTAAAACGATAAGCACCACCAGTCCGAAGATCAGCGAGCTGATTAAGATGATCATTCCTGTATCCTTTCTTCTTGCAGATTACCTATTGATTCTAACAGAATTCATCTCCAGAAGCAAGCATAAGTCAAACACAGCGCGCCATCTGCAAAGGCTGGTCATTGCCCTGCCCCGGTCCCGGGCC
>CAMNJK010000153.1 GCA_946541435.1 uncultured Bacillota bacterium | reverse complement strand
ATAAGACCAATATGAAGAAATTCATCAAGGAGAAGAACTGGAAGAACGGCGCCAGATGGCATGAAGACAAGATACCCAGACTCTCCCCGGTCAGGAATTACGGCGTACGCCCGGTCCTTTTTTTATTCTGTGATCCTGACCTGTAAGCCGGCGGCAGATCAAGCTGCACGTCCGTCCGCGTCGCCTGTCACGCCTTAAATGTCCCGATGTACTTCTCCAGCAGCTTGCAGGGCCGGTAGGAAAGCTTGGCCTTGCGCAGGTTGGGGATCCCCATGTCCTCCTCCCGGTTGATGTACTTGGCCCGGGAGGCCACATGTTTGCAGAACTCATTGTTGATGGCCTGGTAGAGCCCCCGGTAATTCACGTTGGCCTTCTCCACGTGCTCCGTGATCATATTGGATCCCAGCCGCCCGCCGATGGCGATGGCCTCGATCTTCCCGTCGATCCGGATGGCGCCGGCGCTGTAGCCCACCGCCTCCAGATTCAGGAGCACGTCCCGCATGGCTTCCTCTTCGAAGCGGAGCATCTCCTTCTCGTGCTCCGGCACGTCCTTGCGTTCGTTGAATTCCGCGATGAACTCCATGGCCTCCCCCGCCATGGCGGATGTCAGCTCCACGTACTCGTATTCGTAGGTCTTCTTGAAATAGTTCAGATGATTCTTCTTGCCGTGGAAGTCCCTGCCCTTCAGGTCGATCAGGTCCTGGGTCCGGTAGATGTAATCGTAATTGGGCCGGTCGTCCTGCCACTTGAGCTCCGGCACCGCCTCCCTGATGATCTCCACCAGATGGACGGGCACCAGTCTGAGGCTGAAAGGCTGGCCAGCCTTTTCGAAATGCTCCCGGGCCAGGAAGATGCTCCGGCGCAGCTCATCCTTGTCGTATGCTCCCGTCCGGGTCAGGGGCGGGAAGAGAAACGGCAGGATGATTCCCTCCTCCAGTTCCAGGTGGCTGATTCCCGCAACGCACATATATTCCCCCATGATGTCCCAGCTGAACATGTTGCTGTCCCGCCACATGTACATGGCGCTGAAGGACAGGCCCGAGGTCTTGTATTCAAATCCGTTGAGATATTCCTCCAGGACCGGCCGGTTCTGGATGGTGATGCGGTTGTCGAACATGTACATTCTGGTTTACTCCTGTTCTGCGGCATAACGATGATTGACCTGACTGCTTCGGTTTCTTATTCTAACACACCCTGCCCGTCTGTGACCATACCCGCCCGGGAAAAAACGCCCGGCGCCGGTTGTCCGCAGCCATGGTCCGGTCTGCGGAAGGATCGCTGCGCGCTCTCATCTTTCACATCCCATTCGCATATAAAAGAATTGACAGCATATGGCTTTCCATATAAAATCTAAATAGACAGAATATTCGAGCATCCTTAGGTAACTTTCATTGAGTTGCTGTTTTTTTACAGCTTGTTCCGATGAGGAGGGGATGTCATGAAGAAGAATATGAACGAAGCAGCCAGGAAGCTGATGGCTTTTGCGCTGGCGCTGACCGTCGGTCTGACCTTTATTCCGTGGATGGGCGACGGCGCCCGGGCCGCGGAAGAAACTTCCGGAGGAGATCCTCCGCTCAGGGCTTTCGAGGTGAACGCCGACGGTACGGAAACGGAGATCGATCCCTCCATTGTTCCGGACTCTTCGGAAGAAGTTCTTCTTTCAGAGGCATCCGAAGAGATCCTCCCCATGGAAGCGGAAGAAACTGAAACCGCCGGCGGCTCCGGCGCAGGCTTCACCGAACTGCAGGAAGCTGATTTCTCCGACGCCATTGTGGTCACAGACGATTTCATTCCGGACGGACCGGTCAGAATGCAGGTCAATCCGCAGCTTACGGGACCTGCAAAGGCAGGCGGGGACGTCATGACCGCTCAGGACAGCGAAAACGATGACACCCTGATCACCCAGGAGGATGGTCCCACCATCCGGCAGGACAAGAAAACCGGCGTGGTTACCATTCAGGGTTCACTGATCGGAGATACCTTCTATGCCGTGGCCGTCGATGACATCGTGGCCATCGAGCCGTCCAGACTGGGCACATCCACCATCAATGCCCGCATCGACATGAAGAATCTCACCAGCGTGGGCTTCCATACTGTCTATGTTTACACCACAGCCACGTTCAATTCCACCGGACTTCCCGCATATTACAAGGACTTCGTCCCCACCTTCGTTTACCAGAAACCCAAGAACAAGCCGAAGATGTACGAAGTCTACTCCAAGTATATGTACTATAAGTCCAATGTCAGTTCCTACGCCTATGACGAAGACTGCGGTCTCTACATGGATTATAAGAAGAAGGGGTCCAAGGCCAAAACCTATGGCGCCATGGACACCTATTCCACCTACAAGATCTCCCGTCTGAAAGGCCATAAGAAATATAAGATCAACACCTACTACGGGAAATATGAGACCTACCAGGGCACGGACTACTTCTTCAGCGGCAAGAATTCCGGTGCTGTATCCAGGACCCAGGTCATCATCACCGGCCAGCCCAAGAAGCCCCCGGTGAAGGCCCTGCGAAGAGCCGTTTCCAAGGTCAGAAGGCATAAGGTACGTTACTACTATTATGGGCATTATCTCTACACCCGACGTTATTACAGCTATAAGAGCACTGCAGTCATCAGGATGAAGAAGAAACCCGGCGCTGCGGGCATCATCTACAATGGCTATCGTCTCAAGGGAAATAAGAAGACCTACAAAAAAGTCCGGGGATTTTACACCAGCACCAAGCGGCCGCGCAACGCCAAACTGACCAGGTTCACCTCCGTCTACCTTTACTCCTATCAAAGCAAGAAGTACGGCGGCTATTCACCTGTTTTCCGCAGAAAGTAGCTGCGCAGTCAGGCACGATGGAATGAAATACGAACGGATCCCAAATCACGAAGCGGGGGCCTTTCATGGCACCCCGCTTTTGTCACTTCTTTATAAACACTTTTTCGCATCGTTATTTGACGATCTTCGAGATCGCCTTGAATTCCGGGGCTTTGGCGTCCCGCATCAGCTCATAGAGCACCGCTTCATAGGTTGTCATGACGGCGCCGGCTTTCGCCATCCGGTCCGCTGCCCAGAGCCGGTCCTGCTCGCTTCTGGATGAGATGCAGTCCACCGGTACGTACACCTGATAGCCCTCATCCAAAAGCTGGAGAACCGTCTGCTGCACGCAGATGTGCGCCTCGATGCCGCAGACCACGGCGGTCTTCTTCCCGGCCGCTTCCAGCTGGCGGCAGAATTCTTCATTGCCCAGACAGCTGAAAGAGATCTTATCGATGGGCTCGAATTCGCCGATGGCTTCCGCCAGCTCGGGAACCGTCTCGCCGATCCCTTTTGTATACTGCTGGGTCACGATGTGGGGGATCCCCAGGGCCTTCATGCCCTCTGCCAGCCGGCAGCTTTTTCCCATGAGATATTCCTTGTTGTTCATGGCGGGCACCAGCTTCTCCTGGTAGTCCACCACGATGAATACGGTATCGTTTCTGTCCATCAGTGCCATTGTTTTATCCTCCTGTTTTCCGCTTATCCCAGATTCCAGCCTTTGATTTCTTCCACCATCCCGTAATGGGTCAGATCGCTGTGGATGGGGGTGATGGTGGCGTAGCCCTGCTGGTGGGCCACCACGTCCAGGTCCTCCGGCAGGTCGTGATAGACCACCGGCGTGCCGCTGTAGCGGAAGGAACCCGGCAGCTTCACCTCGTCGATCCCCAGGAGTTCCGCTTCCTCCGCGCTCACTGCGAAGGCTGCCCTGTCCGCCGCCGCCCGGGCCGCTTCTCTTCTGACCAGCGCCTCATCGGAATCCACGTGCTCCGGCACGAAGATCTCCTCGTACTCCCGGGGTCCCAGCTTCGTGTACCGGAGGCCTTTGATCTCCTCCCGGGGCTTGTTGGGGGTGTTGATGTTCAGCACCACCCGGTGGTCCGCCGTGCCGCTTTCGATCTGCTTCTCCAGCGCCTTGGCGGCGTTCACCGCCAGCTGGCAGGCATAGTCAAAATGCTCGGCCTGGTGACTGTCCACCGAGACCGCCACCGACGGCTTCCCGCAGAGGCTGCCTTCCACCGCCGCAGATACGGTTCCGGAGTACAGGGTGTCCGTGCCCAGATTGCCGCCGTGGTTGATGCCGGAATACACCACATCGATGTGGATGCCGGCCCGGCGCAGGAACTCCATGCCCACCTTGACGCAGTCCGCCGGCAGGCCCGATGTCATATAAGCCAGTTCCACGTGCTCCAGGTTTGCCTCTGCCACGGTGATGGGCTTGTTCATGGTGATCCCGTGCCCGGAAGCGCTGCGCTGGCCGTCGGGTACGCAGACATAGATCTTGGCCCCCGCCTCCTCATGCAGCGCCCGGATCAGTTCCCTGAGCCCTCTTGCGTTCACGCCGTCATCGTTGGAAATCAGTATGTTCATCTATGGTGCTTCTCCTCTTCTTTGTTTCCTGTTTTATACGCAGTACATTGTATCAAATCCCTGCCG
>CAMNJK010000152.1 GCA_946541435.1 uncultured Bacillota bacterium | reverse complement strand
GATCGTCCTGGACGCGGACCGGTTCGGTCTGGCCCAGCTCTATCAGCTGCGGGGACGGGTGGGCAGATCCGGGCGTCTCGCCTATGCCTACCTGATGTACCGGCGGGATAAGAATCTGACGGAGATCCCGGAGAAACGCCTCAGAGCCATCCGTGACTTCACGGAATTCGGTTCGGGCTTCCGGATCGCCATGAAGGACCTGGAGCTTCGGGGTGCGGGAAATATCCTGGGCACGGAGCAGTCCGGACACATGCTGAATGTGGGATATGAACTTTACTGCAAGCTGCTGGAGGAAGCGGTGGAACGGCTGCAGGGCGGCAATGTCCTGCCCGCGGCGGAGGATACCGCCTTCAGTCTGCCCATCCCGGCCCTGATCCCCCAGTATTACATCGAGGATGAGGTGCTGCGGCTGCAGATGTATAAGAAGATCGCCATGATCACAGGAGACGAGGATGCTTCCGATGTGATCGATGAGATGGTGGACCGGTTCGGCGATATCCCCAGGGATACCATGAACCTGATCCGGATCTCCAAGATCCGGTCCCAGGCCAAACGGCTGGGAATCAAAGAGATCACCCGCAGCGGCTACCGGCTGATGCTGCGGCTCTGGGAGACCACCCGGTTCGCGGACGGGGTGATCCCGGCCCTGGCGGCCGCCTACGGAGAGCGGATCCGCTTCAACGGCGGCAGCGACCCGTATATCCGTCTCACCGTCAGCTCTGACAAGAGCGGCGGGCAGACCCTGGATGATCTGGAACAGTTCTTTAAGACCGCGCTTGAAAACGCGCGGGAAAACTGACGCGCGCCGGATCCCGGGCGCAGAACAGAACAGGTAAAGAAAGGAGATTGGCAATGGACAAGGTAAAGATCGTGGTCACGGCGCCCCGGGGCGCCATGGACAGCCTGATTTTGCAGGAGGCATATAAGAACGAGCGGATCGAAGTGGTGGCCGCGGTGGGCGCGCCGGGCAGAGACTACATCGGAAAGGACGCGGGACTGGTCTGCGGGCTGGGGCGCGAGATCGGCGCTCCGGTGGTGGATGATATCAGCAAGGTCATCGATGACTGCGACCTGGTCATCGACTTCTCCCGGGTGGAGCTGTCCCTGCAGATCCTGGAAGCCTGCAGGAAACATGGACGGGCTCTCATCTGCGGGACCACCGGATTCAGCGAAGAAGAGACAGCGCAGCTGCTGGCCGCGGGAGAGGAGATCCCCATGATGAAGGCCGCCAACACATCCTTCGTGGTGAATGTGATGCGGAAGATCCTGGGCATCGCTGCGGAAAAGCTGGGCAGCAAGGCGAAGATCGAGATCATCGAGATGCACAGCGCCACCAAACGGGATGCGCCCAGCGGCACCGCCATCGAGCTGGCGGAGGAGATGGCGGAGAAGGCGCCGGACAAGGAACTGGCGGACATTCCCTATCATTCCGTCCGGGCAGGAAACACCCCCAGCGAGCACCGGGTGATCTTCGGATGCATGGGAGAGAAGATGGAGATCTCCCATGAAGCCTACGACTGGAGATGCTATGCCCTGGGAGCCTGCGACGCTGCCATCTATATGTATGACAAAATGAAAACCGACCCCAACGGAGGGATCGGTCTCTATACCATGGATGATGTGATCGGCCTTTAGTCGTCATCATAGTCATCGTCATCGTCGCCCACGGCCTGGAAGGCGCCGGTGATCCGGCGGGAGATCAGTCGCCCACGGCCCGGAAGGTGCCGGTGACCGTCTGATACTTGCTGCCGGTTCTTTTTTTGACGCCGGTGATGCGGTAGGAATAGGTGGCGCCGTAGGTCAGCTTCTTCACCTTGACCTCCAGTTCATCGGAGTCTTTTCCCTTGATGTACCGGGCGTAGTTGCTGCCGTTTCGGGTGATCTTCACCGTCGGAGAGGACCACTGGACACTGCCTTTGAATTCAAACTCCACCTCCCGGTCGCTGCGGTCGTAGTCCACGTCCTTGACGACGACCTTATCGCTGCGGGCGGCAGAGGACGAAAGCTTCCTGCCGGCAGGGGTGCTGTCGAAGCTTTGGGAGGTGAATACGACATCGGTATCCGCGGCCTTCACCGGTTCGGCCGGGTATACAGCCAGAAGCGCCAGGGCAAGGACTGCGGCGATCAGGATTCGATATGATATTCTTTTGGGTCTGGACATGGGACGCACCTCCTGAACATGGTATTTTGCCTTCTGATTGAATGCAGTATAATAAGAGAAGATTAGATAATCATTAAGAATCTGTCCGGATGAGGTTAATCCGCCTTTAATGTTCGTGACATATGATTTGACCAGCAGAAAACACCGGGGAATGAAGGAGAAAGAACATGAGGATCCTGATCGCGGAAGATGAGCGCGACCTGAACGCGCTGCTCAAAAAGAAGCTGGTTTCAGAAGGCTACAGTGTGGACGCCTGTTTCGACGGCGAAGAGGCCCTGGACTATCTGGGCGCCGCTGAGTACGACGCGGTGATCCTGGATATCATGATGCCCCGCAGGGACGGCCTTGAGGTGCTTCGGCAGATGCGGGCCCGGGGGATCAGCGCGCCGGTGATGTTCCTGACGGCGCGGGATACCATCGAAGACCGGGTACGGGGGCTGGATGCCGGCGCCACGGACTATCTGGTCAAGCCTTTCTCATTCAACGAGCTGATGGCCCGGATCCGGGTCATGACCCGGGAAAAATACGGCAGCGCCTCCAGCCTGCTGCAGGTGGGGGATCTGACCCTGGATACATCGACCCAGGAGGTGCGCCGCGGCGACCGCCGGATCGAACTCTCCGCAAAGGAATACGCTCTCCTTCGCTATCTGATGATGAACCGGGACATGGTGCTGTCCAGAGATATGATCGAGAATCATGTCTGGAATTATGATTATGAGGGCGGGACCAACATCGTGGATGTCTATATCCGTTATCTGCGGCGCAAGATCGATGACGGCGAGGAAGAAAAGCTGATCCGGACAGTGCGGGGAAGAGGATATATGATCCGGGAGGATTAAATGAAACACCTGACCATCCGTACAAAAGTAACCCTTTGGTTCATCGTGATCCTGACGGTGATCGTAGGCCTGTCCTACGCGCTCTTCTGGTTCACCAGCGAATCGGTCATGCGGAATATGGTCCTGAATGACCTGCAGAATACCGTGGACTACAACCTGGATCAGGTGGTCAGCACCCAGACCCGGAAGGCCCCGAAAAAAGATCCCGACAGCCGGTTCATACGCTATCGCGACGGGTATCTGAAGATCGATAAGGATTTCATCGATCTGGTGGACGGCGCGGGCATCGGTCTGTTCGGAAAAGACGGAAAGCTTCTCTACGGGGAGGATCTGATCCCCGATGTCAGCGGCACAACGCCCTTTCGCAATCATGAACTCCAGACGGTCCGGTCCGGTCCGGATGTGTTCTTCGTCTATGACCGGAAACTGAAGCTGGATGACGCGGGGGTCCTCTGGCTGCGGGGCTCTGTTGACCGGGGCCAGCGCCAGGAAGAGATCTCTCAGGTCTTTCATTTCGCTCTTCTTTTGCTGCCGTTCCTGATCCTGCTGGCCTCGGCGGGGGGATATCTGATCACCAAGCGGTCCCTGAAGCCCATTGGCCGCATGGTGGAGGCGGCAGGCAGCATCAGCAGCGGATCGGACCTGAAGCTGCGGCTGGATATGGGGGAGGGCGCTGACGAGGTCCATCAGCTGGCAGGCTCCTTCGACGGGATGATGCAAAGGCTGGAGGAGGCTTTTGAAGCCGAAAAGCAGTTTACCTCTGACGTTTCCCATGAGCTCCGTACGCCCATGGCGACCATCATGGCCCAGTGCGAGCTGGCGCTGGAAGACCGGGATCTGACCCGGGAAGAAGCCAGGGACGCGCTGGAACTGATCCAGCGCCAGGGATCCCGGATGAACGATATGATCAGCGACATGCTGACCTATACCAGGATCGACCGGGGGCATGAGCGCTATCCCTTTGAAACGGTGGATCTGAGCCTTCTGGTCCGGGAAGTGTGCGGGGAATTTGCCGCGGTCCAGGGAGAGAAGGCGGAGATGGACCTGGAGATCCGGCCGGAGATCCGCGTTCATGGCAATGATCTTCTCCTGCGCAGGCTCCTGAACAATCTGCTGGAGAACGCCGTCCGCTACGGGAGAACTGAGCCGACAGCTTCTGAAAAGGCTGGTCAGGCGCCGGCGGAAGGTCCTTCAGTTCCGGCGCCGGCGCAGATCCGGGTCCTCCTGGAACGGACCGGGGACAAAGTCCTGCTCACCGTGGGGGACCGGGGCATGGGTATCTCCGAAGAGCATCTGGAGCGGATCTTTGACCGGTTCTATCAGGTCGATCCATCCAGAAGCAGCGAAGGCTCCGGCCTGGGACTTGCCATCGTGAAAGAGATCGCCCTGATCCATGGGGGCGGCATCAGTGTGGAGAGCTCTCCGGGCCAGGGGAGCGCCTTCACTGTGACCCTGCCGCCGCTGGCATGAATGAACATGA
The DNA here is from genome assembly GCA_946541435.1 of uncultured Bacillota bacterium. Taxonomy (GTDB): domain Bacteria; phylum Bacillota; class Clostridia; order Peptostreptococcales; family Anaerovoracaceae; genus Lentihominibacter. Next base: position 3 of record CAMNJK010000152.1, on the reverse strand, counting down.
CCC
>CAMNJK010000151.1 GCA_946541435.1 uncultured Bacillota bacterium | reverse complement strand
TCAAAAAGTCAATATCAGACAAGTTTGCATAGACTAACTTCAGTTCGATGTGACATACTACGGTAAGATGCGACAAACAGCCGCGCCTGAAAAAACAAACACCTGCTTTTGCAGTAATCATAGGAAGGATGGACCTGAGAGTGACGACATTAAGACAGTTGGAACCCGGAGAACGGGGAATCATTACAACGGTGGGAGGAGAAGGCAGCCTGCGCCAGCATTTTCTGGATATGGGCGTGATCCCGGGGGCGGAGGTGGCCGTGGTGAAATACGCGCCCATGGGCGATCCCATGGAGCTCATCATCCAGGGGTATAAGCTGACCCTGCGTCTGGCCGACGCGGAGGAGATCGGCGTGGAGCCGCTGATGGAATCGTCTGCAAAGGCTGGCGGGATCCGTCCTGATGAATCAGGGAAATCCGCCTTCGGGGAGCATCCCGGACTGGGAGAAGGGGGCAGATTCCATCCCAAGGGAAGCGGCGCGCCCCTGCCGGCCAACACGACCCTGACCTTCGCCCTGGTGGGCAATCAGAACTCCGGCAAGACCACCCTGTTCAACCAGCTGACCGGGGCCAACCAGCATGTGGGCAATTTTCCGGGGGTCACCGTGGACCGGAAGGACGGGGTGATCAAAGGTCATCCGGAAACCCTGGTGACGGACCTGCCCGGCATCTATTCCATGTCCCCCTATACAAATGAAGAGATCGTCTCCCGGAATTTCGTGCTGGAGGAGAAGCCCAGAGGCATCATCAATATCGTGGACGCAACCAATCTGGAGCGGAACCTGTATCTGACCATGCAGCTTCTGGAGATGGATGTGCCCATGGTGGTGGCCCTGAACATGATGGATGAGGTCACCTCCAACGGCGGCAGTGTGGACATCAATGCCATGGAGAACATGCTGGGGGTGCCGGTGGTGGCCATTTCCGCGGCAAAGAACCAGGGCATCGAGGAACTGATCAATCACGCCATCCACGTGGCCAAGTACCAGGAGAGACCCCTGCGCCAGGATTTCTGCGATGCGTCAGAGGCAGGGGGCGCTGTTCATCGCTGTCTGCACGGGATCAATCATCTGATCGAGGACCACGCCCTGCGGGCTCAGCTGCCCGTCAAGTTTGCCGCGGACAAGCTGATCGAAAACGACCATCTGATCCGGGAAAAGCTGGAGCTGGAAGAGAATGAAGCGGAAATGGTGGAGCACATCATCCTGCAGATGGAGAAGGAGCGGGGACTGGACCGGTCGGCGGCCATCGCGGATATGCGTTTCTCTTTCATCCACAGAGTATGCGACAATACCGTACGCAAGCCCCGGGTCAGCAGGGAGCGCCTGCGCAGTGAACGGATCGACCGTTTCCTGACGGGAAAATACACCGCCATCCCTACCTTCGTGGTGATCATGGGCCTGATCTTCTGGCTGACCTTCAATGTGATCGGCGCCTGGCTGCAGGGCCTGGTGGAGATGGGGGTCGGCGCCCTGACGGATCTGGCGGACCAGGCATTGACCACCTGGCATGTGAATGATGCCATCCACAGCCTGATCATCGGCGGCATCTTTGAAGGCGTGGGAACTGTGCTGAGCTTTTTGCCCATCATCGTCACCCTGTTCTTCTTCCTTTCGATCCTGGAGGACAGCGGTTATGTGGCCCGGGTGGCTTTCTTCATGGACAAGCTGCTGCGGAAGATCGGACTTTCCGGCCGCAGCGTGGTTCCCATGCTGATCGGCTTCGGCTGTACGGTGCCGGCGGTGATGGCCACCCGGACCCTGCCCAGTGAACGGGACCGGCGGATGACCGTTCTGCTGACGCCCTTCATGAGCTGCTCCGCCAAGGTGCCCATCTACGCCTTCTTCACCAGCGCCTTCTTCCCGGGAAGGGGCGGGCTGATCATGACGGGGCTCTATGTGCTGGGCATCGTGCTGGCGATCCTGGCGGCCTTCCTGTATAAGAAGGTGTTCCGGGGCGAAGCGGTCCCCTTTGTCATGGAGCTGCCGGACTATCGTCTGCCCGGCATCGGGAACGTGCTCCGGCTCATGTGGGATAAGGCCAAGGACTTCCTGCAGCGGGCTTTTTCCATCATCCTGGTGGCGTCCGTGGTGATCTGGTTCCTGCAGAGCTTTGACCCGCATTTCAATCTGGTCTCCGATTCCCAGGACAGCATCCTGGCCATCGTGGCGGGCTGGATGACACCGGTCATGGCGCCGGCAGGCCTGGGAGACTGGCGGATCTGCACAGCGCTCATCGGCGGCTTCATGGCCAAGGAGACGGTGGTCTCCACCCTGGGGATCCTCTACGGCGGCGGCATCACCGGCGTCATGACATCCCTGTCGGCCATGTGCCTCCTGGTCTTCTCCCTGCTCTACACACCCTGCGTGGCGGCCATCGCGTCCACCAAGCGGGAGCTGGGCTGGCAGTGGGCCCTGGGCATCGTGATCTGGCAGTGTCTGATCGCCTGGGTGATGGCAGTGCTGGTGCATCTGATCGGGTCAGCGATCCTCTGAGAGCAAAAATATTTGCACTCCGGGCCGGCTTGTGCTATTCTGATGGCAGGAGGTGGACCGATGCGAGGAAGAGAGTATATGGCAGTCCTGCAGGCTGTTACGGAGGTCATGGGTGAGGCTGTCCACATCGTGGACGCCGCAGGCAAGACCATCCTCTACAATGAGGCGATGGCGCAGCTGGAGAAGATCTCTGTGGAGGATGCGCTGGGAAAATCCTTCCGGAAGGTTTTTTCCAACATTCCGGAAGAAGAAAGCACCCTGTATCAGGCGCTGGTGAACCGGCGGGAGATCCGGAACAAGCAGCAGACCTATCTGAATATCTACGGCAAGCAGGTCACCACCATCAATACCACCATTCCCATCCTGGTGGACGATCAGGTGGTGGCAGCCATGGAAGTGGCCAGGGATATCACGGAGATCAAGGATATGAGCGACAGGATCCTGTCACTGCAGGACAGCAGAGAAAGATCCGCGGGCCCGGACGCAGGGAGCGGCGCAGGCGGGGAACAGGGCCGGCCGGCCAGGTCCTCCGGGATCCGCCGCTATCATTTCGAGGACATCATAGGAGAAGATCCCCGGTTCCTGCAGGCGGTGGAACGGGCAGAGAAAGCCGCCTTCAATACAGCGCCGGTCTTCATTTACGGCGAGACGGGCACCGGTAAAGAACTGCTCGCCCAGAGCATCCATTACGGAGGGAACCGTCAGAAGAGCCCCTTCCTTGCCCAGAACTGCGCCGCCATTCCCGAAAGCCTCCTGGAGGGGATCCTCTTCGGGACGGAAAAAGGCGGATTCACCGGCGCGGTGGACCGGGCGGGACTGTTTGAACAGGCCAACGGCGGCACCCTGCTGCTGGATGAAGTCAGCGCCATGCCCTATGAACTGCAGAGCAAGCTGCTTCGGGTCCTGCAGGAGAAATACATCCGCCGGGTGGGCGGCAGCAAGGACATCCTGGTGGATGTGCGCATCATTGCCACCGTCAACGAGGATCCCCGGGAACTGATCGCCCGGGGCGCCCTGCGGCCGGACCTCTACTACCGGCTGAATGTCATCGGCATCACCATTCCGCCTCTCCGGGAGAGACGGGCCGACATTCCCGTGCTGGCAGACCGGTTCGTGAAGAAATATAATGAAGAGTATGGAAGACAGATCTGGATGATCGCGGACCCCGTGCTGCAAAAGCTGGCCGCCTACGATTTCCCCGGCAATGTGCGGGAACTGGAGAACATCATCATGTCCGCCGTATCCATGGCGGAGGATGACCACGTGCTGACAGAGCGGGACATCAGTATTTCCCCCGGATATCATCAGGAGTCGGAGGGCTTTGGCGGATATACCGGGGCGGAAGGGTCTCTGGCGGAGTATCTGGCGGGGATCGAGGAGAAGGTGATCCGGCATTATCTGGCCCTGAACGGGGGCAATATCACCCGTACAGCCAAGGATCTGGGCATGCTGCGGCAGAATCTGCAGCATAAACTGAAAAAATACGAATAAAACGCAAAATAATTTGCGGATAAAAGCAAATATATTTGCGCCATATTACAAAAAGTGGCAGAAAATTTGCTAAAGCATCCCTCTGAATCGGCGAAAAACGCAGAACAATAATCGAACAAAAGGCTGGAAACGTTGCAATTCCAGCCTTTGTATTATGTTGGACCAAGAGTTGGCACAGCCCTTGCTTATATATAGAGGCAGAAAGTCGAAGATTCAGAAAATGGACTTCGCAGTGTGTAAAAAAGAAAAGCTAAGCTACATCAAACACTTATAAAGAAAAGGAGAACAACATGGAAAACGTAAAAGTAATCATTTGGGGACTCGGCGCAATGGGCGGCGGCATCGCAGACATGCTGCTCACGAAGAAGGGCATCGACATCGTAGGCGTAGCCGGCAGAGAACGCAAGCAGGGCCACTCAATGTATGAGTACATTGCGACAGAAAAGGGTGACAGAGAAGACGTCATCATCAAGGCTCCGGAAGAGATCATCAAGCCGGGCGCTG
>CAMNJK010000150.1 GCA_946541435.1 uncultured Bacillota bacterium | reverse complement strand
GTTCATTGACCTGACATTGCCAGGTTTTAAGACATCCGTTATTGCTCATTCACTACGCGACAAGGAGATGGGATTCTCATGAGTGAAAGAAAACAGATCGTTGCCATGCTTCTGGCCGGCGGCCAGGGAAGCAGGCTGGTACCGCTGACGAAGACGACCGCCAAGCCGGCCGTTCCCTTCGGCGGAAAATACCGGATCATCGATTTTCCCCTGTCCAACTGCATCAACTCCGATATTGACACCGTGGGCGTACTGACACAATACCAGCCTTTGGAGCTGAACGACTATCTGGGCCGGGGAGAGCCCTGGGACATGAACCTGAAGTTCGGCGGGATGCATGTGCTTCCTCCCTACGAGGGCGAGGAAGGCGCCGAGTGGTTCCTGGGCACGGCCAACGCCATTTACCAGAACCTGCGGTTCATCCGCCGCTACAACCCCAAGTACGTACTGATCCTGTCCGGCGACCATATCTACAAGATGGATTACCGGATCATGCTGCAGGAGCATATCGACAATAAGGCAGACTGCACCATTTCTGTCATCGATGTTCCGCTGGAGGAAGCCAGCCGCTTCGGCATCATGACCACCGACAGCACGGGACGGATCACCGAGTTCCACGAGAAGCCGGCCAAACCCAACAGCACCCTGGCCAGCATGGGCGTATATATCTTCAGTACAGACAAACTGATCAAATACCTGAACGAAGACGAACTGGACCCCAATTCAGACAGCGACTTCGGCAAGAACGTCATTCCCCGGATGCTGGCTGCCGGCGAGCGGATGTTCGCCTACCTCTACGGCGGCTACTGGAAGGATGTGGGCACCCTGTCCTCCTTCTGGGCAGCCAACATGGACGCCCTGGGCGACATTCCGGCCCTCTTCCTGAATGACCCTGAATGGAAGATCTACTATCGGCACGGCTACACCCATCCGGAATACATGGGGCCCAGGGCGCAGGTGGCCGACTCCATCGTGGGCGACGGCGGCTGCATCTACGGCTGCGTGCAGGATTCCGTGATCTTCAGCGATGTGATCGTTCGGGAAGACGCCTGCATTCACGACAGCGTGGTCATGTCCAATGATGTTCTGGAGGAAGGCGCCCGGGTGGATCACGCCATCATCGGCGAGAACGTCACCATCGGAAAAGGCGCCATCATCGGCGCTCCCCTGGCGGAGGGCAGCGAGCTGACGGTCATCGGGCCCAACCTCACCATCCCCGCCGGAGCCAGTATCGCGGCAGGGCAGATCATTGCATCCCCGGAGGATCTGAACTCCGACGAAGTGACGCAGAAAGGAGGCAGATAGTATGAATGCTGCAGGAATTATTCTGGCGGACAACGCCGCCCTGCTGTCGAAGGAACTGACAGAACACCGTACCCTGGCAGCCGTTCCTTTCGGCTCGAAATACCGGCTGATCGACTTCAGCCTGAGCAACATGGTCAACGCCGGCCTCAGCAGCGTCGGCCTCATCATGAGTCAGCACTATGACAGCATCATGCATCATGTGCAGTCCGGCGCCGAATGGGATCTGGACCGCAAGAACGACGGTCTCAGATACCTGCCTCCCATGTCATCTGCCGGCAGCGTCCTGGCCAAGGGTTCCCGGGTGCAGACACTGCGCAACAACGCCTTTTACCTGCGCCAGCTCAAGGAAAAATACCTGATCCTCTGCGGCACAGGATATGTCGCCAATCTGGATTTTGCCGATCTCCTCGATCAGCATATCAGGACCGGCGCGGACATCACCTGCCTGTTCTGCCGCAATGTGGTCAACAGCATCCCCCTGTATCAGCGGATCGGTCTGATCACAGACCATGACGACCGGATCCTTTCCCTGGATCCCACCAGATCCGAAGCCCTGATCAGTGAACTGACCATGAACACCTGCGTAGTGGAACGGGAATTCCTGCTGGAAGTGCTGGAATCCCTGGGGAACAACCCCCGCGGACTCACGCCCATGGACGCTCTGCAGGAAATGCTGCGGACCCTCAAGGTCTATGCCTATTTCACAGACAGCCAGGTCATCTACCTGGAGGACCTGAATACCTACCTGAGCGGCAGCCTGTCCCTGCTGGATCTGGACGTACGCAACCAGCTGTTCCACGGCTCCGGCGGTCCTGTCATCACCAAGACCAAGGACAGTCCCGCCACCCGCTACGGCAAAAACGCCAAAGTGACCAACTCCATGATCGCCGACGGCGCCGTCATTGAGGGGGAAGTCCGCAACAGCATCGTCTTCCGGGGCGCCCGCATCAAGGAAAACGCCGTGGTGGAGAACAGCGTGGTCATGCAGGATTCCACCGTGGGCGAAGGCGCCCGCCTGAACTATGCGGTACTGGACAAAGAGGTCATCATCGACGATGGACGGCTTCTGTCCGGCTACCTGACCCATCCGTTCTTCGCTCATAAGGGCGAACGGATCTGATTACTGCCTATGACAAAAGTTATCCATAACATCGATTCATTGTTATTCCGTGAACCGGCCGGCGCGCAGCCGGTCGGTTCACAGATTCATCTGACCCTGCTCATCGAAGCAGATGCCTCCTTTCATCCGGTGATGCATCTGCGTTTCGATAAAGAATCCAGAGAGCAGGTCCTGCCCATGGAGCCATCGAAGCGCGCTACCAGTTCAGGGCCGCTTTTTAATGCCTATAAGATCACCCTGACACCGGAAGAAAAAGGACTCTACTGGTACTGGTTTGAGCTGATCCCCGGGGATTATGATCCCGCCAGGCGGTCTCTCAGCGACACCCACCGGCCGGGATACCTGCCCGGCGCCACCATGATCGGCCGTGACTCCGGCACCGGCCAGGCTGTGATCACCAATGATCCCCACGCCTGGCAGATCACGGTGTTCGACCCTTCCTATGAGGATCCGGACTGGATCCGGGGCGGCGTCTTCTATCACATTTTCGTAGACCGGTTCGCCAGATCCGGGCGCCCGGTCCAGATGGACGGCAAGGACACCCGGTCCGACTGGGGCGGCATGCCCTACTGGCAGCCCACCCCCCAGGGGGAGATCCTGAACAACGACTTCTTCGGCGGGAATCTGGCAGGCATCCGGAAAAAGCTCCCTTATCTGCATGACCTGGGTGTCACCTGCCTTTATCTGAGTCCCATCTTCGAGGCCTTTTCCAATCATAAATACGACACTTCAGATTACATGAAGGTGGACCCCATGTTCGGGGATGAGAAGGGATTTACCAGGCTTTGCAGGGAGGCAAAGAAGCTGGGCATCCGTGTGATCTGCGACGGAGTCTTCTCCCACACCGGGTCTGACTCCCGCTACTTCGATATCTTTGACCGCTACGGGGACGGCGCCTGCCATCATCCGGACTCTCCCTACCGGGACTGGTACTATTTCGAACCGGACGGCTGGCAGTGCTGGTGGGGCATCCGCACCCTGCCCAGGATCAACAAGGAGAATCCCTCCTATCAGGAATTCATGGCCGGAAAAGACGGCGTGATCCGGCACTGGCTCAGGGCCGGTGCCTCCGGCTGGCGTCTGGATGTGGTGGACGAGCTGCCCGCATCCTTCCTGGAAAAACTGACCGCCGCGGCCAAGGAAGAAAAACCAGATGCTCTGATGCTGGGCGAGGTCTGGGAGGACGCTTCCAACAAGGTCGCCTACGAGGAACGAAAGAACTATTTCGAAGGGGACAAACTGGATTCTGTCATGAACTATCCCCTGCGGCGGGGCATCATTGATTACGTACGGGAGGGCGATGCCATGGCCCTGGCCCGGCCCATGTCCATGATCCTGACCAATTATCCCATGCGGGTGGTGCACGCCCTGATGAACATTCTGGGCACCCACGATACCGAGCGGATCATCACCGCCCTGGCCGGAACGAGGCTGGGCCCCAACGCGTCCCGGGCGGACAAGGCTTCCATCTGTATGGACGCGGTCCAGTGGGCCGTGGGACTCCGCCGGCTGAAGATCGCAGTGGTGCTGCAGATGACCCTGCCCGGCGTGCCCTGCATCTACTATGGGGACGAAGCGGGCATGGAGGGCTACAATGACCCCTTTAACCGCAAGTGTTATCCCTGGGGTTCGGAAAACAAGGATCTGCAGGACTGGTACCGGCGGGTGATCCGCATCCGGCGGGATCACGCGGTCTACACCGACGGCGGATACCGGCTCCTGGCAGCCCGTGACGGTCTGTTCGCCTTCGAGCGTTCCAGGAAAGAGACGGCCTCAAATCCGGATGCAAAGGCAGGCGGAACTTCCGTCACGACCGCCGGCAAGATCTCGCGTATGGTCACTGCCGCCAACTGCGGACAAGAACAGCAGACCCTGCCGCTGCTTGGCGCGTGGCGTGATCTGCTGTCTGATTTCGTCTTTATAGATGATGTGATCGTTCTCCCGGGACAGGCGATGATCCTGACCCCGGAGAAAAAAGGATAGCTGCAGCGCCGCAGCCGGCGCCGGGCTTTAGCCGCCCAGCTCGATCATGCGGTCGATGGGCCGTCTGGATTCGGCGATCTCCTCTTCGGAGAGCAGGATCTCCTCTCC
>CAMNJK010000149.1 GCA_946541435.1 uncultured Bacillota bacterium | reverse complement strand
GAGATCCTGCCGGAGCCTGCGGGCCTGGCGCGGAATGTCCGCCAGTGCCTGTTCGACTATAACATTCCCCTTTATCTGAACACCACGGTGACGGATATCTTCGGCAGAAACCGGCTGGAAGCAGTGCAGCTGACCGGCGCGGACGGCGTTTCCCGGCGGGTGGAATGCGATACCCTGGTGCTTTCCGTGGGACTGATCCCTGAGAACGAAGTGGCGAAGACGGCCGGGGTCGCCCTGGATCCGCGGACGGGCGGGGCTGAGACGGATGCATACCTGCAGACCAGTGTGCCGGGGATCTTCGCCTGCGGCAATTCCCGCAGCGTCATGGACCTGGCGGATTTTGTTTCCGAGCAGGGAGAAAGGGCAGGCGCCAACGCGGCGGCATACGCGGCCGGCCAGCCTTTGCAGCCCTGGACCAGGGACCTGCACAATGTAGCCCGCAAGGGCATGCCGGAAGAAGGCAGCGTGACCTGCACCTTCTGTCCCAAGGGCTGCCAGGTGAAGATCGCGGCGGACGGGCAGACGGTCACCGGAAACAGCTGTCCCCGGGGAGAGGCTTTTGCCCGGCAGGAGCTGATCGATCCCCGGCGGATCCTGACCACCACGGTGCGGGTCCGGGCAGACGGGGCGGATGGCGTCAGGCTGCTTCCCGTGCGCAGTGACCGGCCGGTGCCTCTGGCAGAGATGCAAAAGCTGGCGGAGCTGCTGCGGGAAAAGACGTTTTGCCTCCCGGCGGACGGGATCCGGCGCGGGGATGTGCTGGTGTCCGGCCTGGGGAGCGCGGGCGCGGATATCCTTTCGGAGCGGACCGTGCCGGATGTATAATAATGCATGAAAGCGGTTGCAGATGACCAGCCTTTGCGATACAATAATAAGGCTGTATGGCAGCGATAGAAACAACGTATCATAACCGCCGGGGGCGCGAAGACCCGGGCGGGATGTGAGGTAAATCATTATCTGAGGTAGAGGTAGAAAAAATGGAAAGAGAACATTTAGGAAGCCGGCTTGGTTTTATCCTGCTGAGCGCGGGATGCGCCATCGGCTGCGGAAATGTATGGAAGTTCCCGTGGATGTGCGGGCAGAACGGCGGCGGCGGATTCGTCCTGATCTATCTGCTTTGCCTGCTGCTCCTGGGACTGCCGGTCATGATCATGGAATTCTCTCTGGGAAGAGCATCCCAGGCGAGTATCGTCCGCATGTATCAGAAGACGGAGAGACCCGGACAGAAATGGCATATTCACGGCTATTTCGCCCTGCTGGGAAACATCGCGCTGATGGCCTTCTATACAGTGGTCACCGGCTGGATGATCTATTATTTCGTCAGCTTCGTGATCGGGAACGAATCGGATCTCGGTTTCGTCAGCATGATCACCAACCCCGGTGTTAATGTGGGATATCTGGCCATCGCCGTGTTTGTGGGATTCGGCATCCTGAGCTTCAATCTTCAGGGCGGCCTGGAGCGGGCGACCAAATTCATGATGATCATTCTCCTGGTCCTGATGCTGGTGCTGGCGGTGCGCAGCATCCTCCTGCCCGGCGGCAAGGAAGGTCTGGCCTTCTATCTGGTGCCCGACTTTTCCAAGATCAATGGTTCCGTGATCGTTGCGGCCATGAACCAGGCATTCTTCACCCTGTCTCTGGGTATCGGATCCATGGCCATCTTCGGCAGCTACATCGGTAAGGAACGGAGCCTGATGGGTGAATCCGTCAATGTTATCCTGCTGGACCTGTTCGTGGCGCTGGTTGCCGGCCTGATCATCTTCCCGGCATGCTTCACATATGACCTGGAAGTGGGCGCGGGCCCGTCCCTGCTCTTTGATACCATGGCGACAGTATTCGTCAACATGAGCGGCGGCCGTCTCTGGGGAAGCCTCTTCTTCCTCTTCATGACCTTCGCGGCCCTGTCCACAGAGCTGGCGGTATTCGAGAACATTCTGGCAGCCATCCGCGAGATGACCGGATGGAACCGCCGCAAAGGCTGCCTGGTCTGCGGCATCGGCATTTTCCTGGTATCCCTGACCACAGCCCTGGGATACAGTGTATGGACCTTCCAGCCTTTCGCGGAAGGCACCGCATGGCTGGACTTCTGGGATTTCATCGTCAGCACCAACCTGCTGCCCCTGGGCGCCCTGGTATTCGCCCTGTACTGTTGCTATGACCGTTATGGATGGGGCTGGGACAACTTCATCGCAGAGGCCAACGCGGGCAAGGGCCTGAAGGTCCAGAACTGGATGAAGCCGGTCTTCAAGTATCTGGTTCCGGTGGCGATCATCGTGATCTATCTGATCGGCCTGGTGAACTTCCCCTGGCGGTAAAACATTGAAAAAAACAGGCGCCTGTGATATGGTAGTACTAACATATCACAGGCGTTTTTTTTATTGCCGGACTTGCCGGACGCTTACGAGGAGGAAGAGAATGAACTTTCATTTTACAGAAGAACAGGAACTGCTGAGATCTGCTTTTGCGGAATTTGCCAAAGAGGAGATCGCGCCCAACGCGGCCAGATGGGATGCGGAGAACATCACTCCCCTGGACATCATGCCCAAGCTGGGAGAGCTGGGCGTATTGGGGATCTTCGTGCCTGAGGAATACGGCGGCATCGGCCTGGGACATACGGAGCGGGTGATGGCGCTGGAAGAGATCGCCCGTCATTCCGCGGGACTGGCCATGATGGTCTTCACCCATCAGCTGGGTATGGCAGCCATCCTGGATTTCGGCAGCGAAGAACAGAAAAAGAAATATCTGCCGGATATGTGCGCAGGCACCTGTATCTGCGGACTGGCAGTGACAGAGCCCGGCGGCGGATCTGACGTGGCCGGACAGAAGACAGCGGCGGTACTGGAAGGCGACAGCTGGGTGGTGAACGGACGCAAGTGCTTCATTACCAACTCACATTGCGCCGGCGCCACAGTGATCACCTGCCGCACCGGTGAGGACGAGAAGGGCCGCGGTACATTCTCCACGATCATCATCGAGAAGGGTACGGAAGGCTTCGCGCCGGGAAGAGAAGAAAACAAGCTGGGCCTCAGAGGATCCATGACCGGCGAACTCATCATGAACAACGCCAGAGTGCCAAAAGAAAACCTGGTGGGCGAGGTCGGCCAGGGCAATCCTATTGCCATGAAGGAGATCGGCGAGGTGGGAAGAGCCAGCATGGCTGCCATCGCTACCGGCATTCTGCGGGGCTGCCTGGAAGACGCGGTGAAATTCGCCAATGAACGTATCGTTTACGGCAAGCCCATCGCCAAGCTGCAGGCTATCCAGTTCCATGTGGCGGAGATCCGCTGCGATTATGAAGCGGCCAGACTGATGCTGTACCGGGCGGCTGCCCTGAAGGATGAGGGCAAACCGGCATCCCCGGAATTCTCCATGGCAAAGTATTTCGCCACCGACGCGGCCTGCCGCGATGCCCGCAAGTGCATCGAGGTCATGGGCGGCTACGGCGTGGTCAACGAATACGCCGCGGGGAGATATCTCCGTGACGCCATGGGCTGCATTTCCTCCGGCGGCACCGGCGAGATCCAGAAGCTCATCGTCGCAGGCGATACCATGAGGAAATTCAAATGAACATCCTGGTATGCATCAAGCCGGTCCCCGATCCCGACAAGTACGGAGATCTGAGGATCGATCCCGAAACCAAGCGGCTGGTGCGCGAGGGCGTGCCGACGGTAATCAATCCGGAGGACAAAAATGCTCTGGAGGAGGCCCTGCGGCTCAAGGAAAAGCTGGGCGGCAGTGTCTCTGTTCTGAGCATGGCGCCGGAATTCTCCCGGGACAAACTGGTGGAGAGCCTTGCCATGGGCGCGGATGAAGCGTATCTCCTGTCCGACCGGGCCTTCGGCGGGGCGGACACTTATGTGACTTCCTATGTGCTGGCAGAGGGCGCCCGCCGGATCCTGGCGGCGAAAGACCTGCCCCGTTTCGACCTGATCCTGATGGGAAACGCCAGCGCGGACGGGGCGACGTCCCATGTCCCTACGCAGATCGCCGAGTGGCTGGATCTTCCTCATATCTGCAATGTCCGGGAGATCCGGACAGGATCAGAGGCTGGAGAGGCCGGGGCCGAAGACTGCAGTACCCTGCAGGTGATCCGCAAGACAGAGACCGAGGACATGCTCTTCGCGGTGGATCTTCCGGCGGTGATCGCTGTGTCCCGGGAGATCAACAAACCCCGGCTGATCAACGCCATGGGCATCATCAAAGCCCGCAAAAAACCGCTGACCATCTGGTCCAATGAAGATCTGGATCTGCCCCGGGAAGTCATCGGACTGGCAGGATCCCCAACACAGCCGGGAGCTCTGTTCTCGCCGGATATGCGGCGGGGCGCGGAATCCCTCGGCAGCGAGATGGATGCTGCGGCGGACAAGATCCTGGAGATCGTACAGAAAGCAGGAGTCTGAGAACAGGCACCTGAAAAGAATTGAGGACTTTATCTGATGATGAATCAACCGGTGAAAAAAATAGCTGTCTTCGATCAGGGCCATCCGGTCTTCTGGCAGCTCATGACGAAAGCGAAGGAACTTTTTCCCGAGAA
>CAMNJK010000148.1 GCA_946541435.1 uncultured Bacillota bacterium | reverse complement strand
TGCTTGTCCCTGACCTTCTCCAGAATGTCCGCGCTGGTGGAATAGCCCCGCTTGGTCTTCTTGCCGTGGGGCAGTCCCAGCTTCTCGAACAGCACCGGACCCAGCTGGACGGGTGAATTGATGTTGAACTCCTCCCCTGCCATCTCGTGGATGGAAGCTGTCAGACGGTCGATCTCTCCGGAAAGCTCCTGTCCGAAATCCGCCAGATACTGACGGTCCGCCCGGAACCCTTCCTTCTCCATGGCCGCCATCACCTCGATCAGAGGAAGTTCGATATCATAGAGCACCTGGTCCAATGCCAGAGCCGTGATCTTCTGCTCCTGGATCTGCCGCAGATTCATGACAGCGGCAGACCATCTGGCCCCGTACTCCAGGTATTTGTCCGCAGGATCCGAGAACAGATCCATCTGTCCGTTCTCCTTCATGAAATCCCCTTCCCCCTCCACGGTCTCATGCAGGAATTCCGTAGACATGGCGGGCATGCTGTAATCGCTTCTGCCGGGATCCAGCACGTACTGGGCGATCTGGGTATCAAAGGCCGTCCGGAACACCGACGCGCCGCGGCACATCAGCATGTAGATGTCTTTTTTGATGTCATGCCCCACAAGACGGATCTTCTGCCCGTCAAACCAGGACACAAAAGCATCCAGCAGCTGGGGGCCGATCCAGTAGCAGGTGTCTGAAGCCGTCAGGACGATGCCGTCGATGGCCGGAGTCTGCACATGACTGTTGTCTCCGAAGACCTTGATGACAGCGTCACCGGAGATCTCCAGGTCCGCCAGGGCTTCCGGATCACCCACGCTGACCTTCGCAAAGGCTGCCGGATCCTTTGCTTCATAGGACGGTTCATCCTCGGCAAAGGGGTCTGCGGCATCCTTTTTCATGGATGGTGCGGATGCGGCGCCAGCCTTTGCGGCTTCCTCCGGGGTCATCTTCAGTTTCTTCAGGAAGCGGTTGAACTCCAGCTTCTGATAGATGGCCACCAGGGCTGCCGTGTCCTGCGGACGGATCTTCCAGCATTCGATGTCGGAATCGATGGGGACGCTGGTGTTGATGGTGGCCAGCATCTTGCTCATCAGCGCCTGCTGCCGGTTTTCCCGCACCTTCTTCTGCAGGCCCGCGGGTTTGATCTCGTCCACATGGGCCAGGATCTCCTCCACCCCGCCGAATTCGGTGATCAGTTTGGTGGCGGACTTTTCCCCCACCCCCGGGATCCCCGGGATGTTGTCGGAGCTGTCCCCTGCCAGCCCTTTGAAGTCGATGAACTGGAGAGGTTCGAAGCCGTACTTGTCCCGGAAGGCGTTTTCATCGTAGAGGTCGAACTCGGAGACGCCTTTTTTGGTATAGATCACCCGGGTCACATCGGTGACCAGCTGCAGCTGATCCCGGTCCCCGGTGATGATGTAGGGTTCCAGGCCGTCCGCTTCCGCAGCCCTTGCGATGGTGCCGATGATGTCATCCGCTTCGAAGCCTTCCTTTTCTACCCGGGTGATGCCCATGGCATCCAGGATCTCTTTCAGGAGCGGGATCTGCATGGCCAGTTCCGGCGGCATTTTTTTGCGGCCGGCTTTGTACTCCCCGTATTCCAGATGGCGG
Source organism: uncultured Bacillota bacterium (assembly GCA_946541435.1). Classification (GTDB taxonomy): domain Bacteria; phylum Bacillota; class Clostridia; order Peptostreptococcales; family Anaerovoracaceae; genus Lentihominibacter. Next base: position 2,954 of record CAMNJK010000148.1, on the reverse strand, counting down.
AAGGTGGGCGCCTTCATATCAAAAGCCACTGCCATATAAGATGGTTCATATTCCCGCCGGATCTTATCCAGCATGTTGATGAATCCAAAAATGGCATGGGTGTAGATCCCATCCTTTGTCATCATGGGGTTTCGCATGGCGTAGTATGCCCGGTTGATCAGGCTGTTTCCGTCGATGATCGCGATTCGTTCCATAGATCCTGTTTCCTTTCGTAAGGCGGCAGAGGGAAATCCTGTTACTTTGTCATCAGCTCGCACACCGCGTTGGAGAATGCCACCGGATCCTCCGGCTGCAGTCCCTCGATCAGCAGGGCCTGGTCGTAAAGGACCCTGGCATAGGTCTTCAGACGTTCTTTATCGGATGTATAGAGCTGGTTCAGGGTTTCGGCAATGGGATGGGAAGCGTTGATCTCCAGTACCCGATCCGCCCGGACCTTTTCGTCCATGGGCATGGCGTTGAGCACCTTCTCCATTTCGATGGAGAGGCCGCCCTTGGCGGTCAGGCAGACCGGATGGTTCCTGAGGCGCTGGGACAGACGGACTTCAGTCACCTTTCCGTCCAGGCACTCCTTCAGGTATGCCAGCAGATCCCTGGATTCCTCTTCCTGCTTCTTTGCCGCTTCTTTTTCTTCTTCGGTTTCTTCGATCTCCAGATCATCGGAGGAGACGTTGCGGAACTGTTTCCCGTCGAACTCCCGCATCATCTGAACGGCGAACTCGTCCACATCGTCGGTCATGTACAGGATCTCATAGCCCTTGTCCTTCAGCACTTCCGTCTGGGGCATGCGGTCGATCTTCTCATTGGTCTCGCCGCAGGCGTAGTAGATGTACTTCTGTTCCGGCTTCATGCGGCTCACATATTCCGCCAGGGTCACCATACGGGAAGCAGAAGCCTTTTCTTCCGCATCCTGGTCCCCGCCAGCCTTTGCTTCCGATGGATCATAGCTGGAGTAATAGATCAGCAGATCCTGCAGCTTATCCTTGTTCATGCCGTAGCCTTCATAGACCCCGTATTTCAGCTGCAGACCGAAGTTTTTGAAGAACGCCGCATACTTCTCCCGGTCCTTGGCCAGCAGCTCCTGGAGTTCCGATTTGATCTTCTTCTCCAGACGCTGGGCGATGGCCCTGAGCTGGCGGTCGTGCTGCAGCATTTCCCTGGAGATGTTCAGGGACAGGTCCTGGGAATCCACCAGACCGCGGACGAAACTGAAGTAATCCGGCAGCAGATCCGGGCACTTGTCCATGATCATGACGCCGGAGGAATAGAGCTGCAGGCCCTTCTCGAAATCCTTGGAATAGTAATTGAACGGGGTCTGCCCCGGGATATAGAGCAGGGCTGTGTAGCTGAGCACGCCCTCTACATTGGTGTGGATCACCTTCACCGGCTCCGCCATGTCGAAGTACTTTTCTCTGTAGAAATTGTTATAATCCTCGTCGGTCAGGCTGCTTTTCTGCTTCTTCCACAGGGGGATCATGGAGTTCAGGGTCTCCAGTTCATAATAAGTTTCATATTCCGGCGCCTTATCCGGGGATCCGTCCGCGGTCTCTGCCGCCCCTTCCGGCGTTTCCTTCGGCCGGCTCTTTTCCACCATCATCTGGATGGGGTAACGGATATAGTCGGAATATCTGCGCACCAGAGAACGGATCCGGTATTCCTCCAGGAATTCGGTATAGCGTTCATCCTCTGTATCCTGTTTGATCACCAGCGTGATCCGGGTCCCGTGGTCCGGTTTCTCCGCTTCCTTCACGGTATAGCCGTCCGCGCCGGTGGATTCCCACTGCCATGCCTCATCCGCGCCGAAGGCCCGGGAGACCACCGTCACCTTATCGCTGACCATGAAAGCGGAATAGAAGCCCACGCCGAACTGGCCGATGATGTCAACGGTTTCGCTTTCGCCGGATTTTTCGCTGTCCTCATTCTTCTGCATGGCTGTCTTGAAATCCAGGCTGCCGCTTCTGGCGATGGTGCCCAGGTTCTTTTCCAGTTCTTCCTTTGTCATACCGATGCCATTGTCGGTGATGGTCAGGGTACGCGCTTCCTTGTCGGTATCGATGCGGATGCTGAAATCCTCCCGGTTCATGCCGGACAGTCCTTCGGACAGGCTCTGATAATAGAGTTTGTCGATGGCATCGCTGGCGTTGGAGATCAGCTCCCGGAGGAAGATCTCCTTATGGGTATAAATCGAGTTGATCATCAGGTCCAGTAATTTCTTTGATTCTGCCTTGAATTGTTTTTTTGCCATGTAATTTGCGCCTTCTTTCCAGTGTTATTTCTTATTTATTAATGTATTTTTCTAATGCAAATCCCGCGTCACCGCGGGATTGTTTCTGTCTGTAAAAAAGATAAACCGAAGTGCCGTTTCGGGTGATAATTCACGCCCTATCGTCATGATAGGTGGGTCGCCTGCTGCGGTCCGCTGCCTTCCGCCCGGAAGCGGCCTGGCATTGTAGCGCGAGACGCGGCATCCCTGGAATGTAATGTAGGTTGAATTATACTGTCCCTGCTCGCACACTTCAGTTGTATCTGCGTTGGCTTGCTGCAGAAGTCTTTTAGTCGATTGCCTCCAGATCAACACTGCAGTTATGATGCACCTTCTGGATGTCATCATTATCTTCCAGGATATCGATCATTTTCTTCAGCTGCTTCAGATCTCCCGGCGTCTTCGGCGCCGCTTCCATGGAGGGCACGAACTCGATCTCGGAGGAGACCAGCTCGTATCCTGCTTCGGTCAGCGCGCTGTGAACGTCTGTATAAGCTGACGGCTCGGTCTGGATCTCGAAGCTGTCTTCGTTAACGATCATATCATCAGCGCCGGCTTCCAGCGCGACTTCCATCAGTTCATCTTCATCGATGTCATCTGTCTTCTCGATCAGGATCACACCCTTGCGGGCAAACATATAGGATACACATCCCTGGGCGCCCAGGTTGCCGCCGTGCTTGTCAAATGTGGATCT
>CAMNJK010000147.1 GCA_946541435.1 uncultured Bacillota bacterium | reverse complement strand
CCGGGCACCATCAGGATGTGATACTTCTTGGCCAGTGTGCAGAACTCCACCTCGTCTTCGATGGGGGATTTCACAAACAGGTAGAAGGCGCCCTGGGGTTTGGCGCAGCTGAAGCCAATCTCCTTCAGCCCCTCGTAGAGGGCGGTCCTGTTCCGGTCATACGCTTCGATGTCGGTGGAACAGTCGATGCAGCGGGCAACGACGCGCTGGATCAGGGTGGGGGCGTTGACATAGCCCAGCACCCGGTTGGCGATGTTGGCCGCGGTCACAGCGTTCTCGAAATCGTCCATCTCAGAGGGGAAGACCAGATAGCCGATCCGCTCGCCCGGAAGGGAGAGGGACTTGCTCCAGGAGTATCCCACCACCGTGTTGGGATAGAATTTCGTCACATAGGGAACATCCACGCCATCATAGGCCAGTTCACGGTAGGGCTCATCGGAGATGATGTAGATGGGCCGGCCCCACATCTTAGAGCACTTCTCCAGGATGCCCGCCAGAGAGATCAGTGTTTCCCTGGAGTAGACCACGCCGGTGGGATTGTTGGGCGAATTGATGATCACCGCCCGGGTCTTCTCTGTGATCATGGTCTGCATGACCTGCAGATTCGGCTGAAAATCTTCGGTATTTGCGGGAACTGCCTTCAGCACGGCGCCGTGGTTCTTGGCGTAGTTGCCGTATTCCACGAAGTAGGGAGCAAAAGCCAGGATCTCTTCGCCCGGGTCCACCAGAGTCTTGATGGCCACGTTCAGTCCGCTGGCCGCGCCCACGGTCATGACGATGTTCTTCGAGCTGAAATCCGTTCCGTGCAGTCTGTTGAGATGATCCGCCACGGTGGCCCGCACATCTTCATAGCCACTGTTGCTCTGGTTGTATCCGTGGATCATCAGGCTGTCTTCCTCATCCAGAATATCCCGGATCGCCTGATTCACTTCCGGCGGCGCCGGCACGCTGGGATTGCCCAGACTGAAATCATATACGTTCTCCCGGCCCACTTCCTTCGCCATCCGGGCGCCTTCTTCGAACATGGCCCGAATGGCCGAATTGCCTTCTACATACGGCATCATGCTTCTTGCAGTCATTTCTTCTATACTCCTTTGTTTTGCATATCGTTAATATGCGATCTGTTAATACCGGTAGTCGAATACCCGGGTGGTCTTCTTTTCGCTGCGGGGCAGGTCGCCCACTTCCACTGCCCGGGGAACGACGCCCACGTTGATGACGGATTTGATGCGGTCCTTGATGGCCCTTTCCAGGGCGTGGCGGTCCTTCTTCGTTTTGAGCGGGGTCTCCACGAACAGGGTGATCACATCCTTGCCGTCCTCGTGATCGATGAAGATCTGGTACTCGCTGCTGGCGCCTTCGATGTCCTTGAGGACATCCTCGATCTGTCCGGGGAAGATGTTGACGCCCTTGACCTTGACCATGTCGTCGGTCCGGCCCAGGATCACGTCGATCCGCGGCCAGGTCCGTCCGCAGGGGCAGGGCACATCGTCCGGAATGATCCGGGTCAGGTCATGGGTCCGGTAACGGATCAGCGGCGCGCCTTCCTTCTCCAGTGTGGTGATGACCAGCTCGCCCAGTTCGCCGTCCGGCAGGGTCTTGCCAGTCTTTGGATCGATCACCTCGAAGTAGAGGTAATCGTCGAAGTAGTGCATGCCGGTCTCATATTCGCAGTTGATGGCGATGCCCGGCCCGTAGACCTCCGTCAGACCGTAGATGTCGTAGAGCTCCACGCCCAGTTCATTGGCGATGCGGGCGCGCATCTTGGGGCCCCAGCGTTCGGAGCCGATGACGCCCTTCGTCAGTTTGATTTTATCGCGGCACTTGCGCTTCTCGATCTCCTCCGCCAGCAGCAGTGCGTAGGAGGATGTGGCGCAAAGCACGGTGGATCCCATGTCTTCCATGAATTTGATCTGTTTGTCGGTGTTGCCCGGCCCCATGGGTATGGCCATGGCGCCCAGTTTCTCGGCGCCCAGCTGGAAGCCGATGCCCGCGGTCCAAAGCCCGTAGCCCGGGGTGATGTGGATCCGGTCTTCCTTGGTGATGCCGGCGATCTCATAGCAGCGCTTGAACAGCTCGGCCCAGTCATCCACGTCCTTCTTGGTGTAGGGGATGATGCAGGGGGTGCCGGTGGTCCCGCTGGAGGAGTGGATCCTGACGATCTCATCTGTGGGGACGGCGCTGAGACCCAGCGGGTACGCGTCCCGCAGATCAGCCTTTTCAGAGAAAGGCAGCTTCTCGAAGTCCTCCTGGGTCTGGATATCGTCCACATCGATCTTCTTCAGACGATCCGCGTAGAACCCGCCGGCGGCCTTCACCCGCCGCATCTGGTGTTTGATTTTTTCCAGCGTTTCCGGTTTCATGTTCATGGTTCTGTTCTCCTGTGTTTTCCTGGTGCAAAGGCTGGTCAGGCGCGTATCCGCGCTGTCTGCCTGATATCTATCATATACCATTTTATGGCTGGTTCCAAGCATGTGCCGGGATAAATTGTTAGACATTTTCACTATTTTGCAGCGGCGCAGGGTGGATCGCAGCGCAAAAGGGCCGGGTCACAACAGGTCGCTGTTGTTGCCCTGCGCGACGACGACCAGCAGGGTGCCGGAGCCAAGGGTCACTTCCGCCTGGGGTCCATCGAACTCGTTGCTGACACAGTGGGACGCTCCCCGCAGGATGTCCGCGTCCTCCAGCAGGTATTTGGCGCCGCGGATGGTCAGTCCGCAGCACTGATCAGAGAGAGGCAGAAACGACAGGTAGCAGTGCTCCCGCCGTGGGATCCGGCATACGGAGACCGCGCCGTCGCCTTTGATGGCGAAACACTGATTGCACCCGTCCATCAGGGTGATCCTGCGATACCCGGGTTCCGCAGGACCGGCGGTGTAGTTCGCCAGCATCTGCACATTGGTCAGGGTCTGGTCCAGCCGGCCCCCAAGGCCTCCGATGACCAGGATCTCAGGGGTCTTTTCCGGGTCCAGGATCCGGAAGGCCAGTTCCAGATCCGTGTAGTCCTTCTCCGGCGGATAGCGGCGGACCTGGATGGCAGGGTCCTCCGGCAGGGGAGCCTGCATGGAATCAAAATCCCCCAGAAGCAGATGGGGCCGGACCCCCTGCTGCAGGGCAATGTCGTAGCCCCCGTCCAGGCAGACGATATAGTCATCCGGTTCCAGCAATGACGGGATATGTACGGGATGTTCCAGATAGGATGTGATGATCGCAGCTTTTGCCATGAAAGGACCCTCCTTTTCGCAGATTCAAGTATAAACTATTATACAAAATCCCGGGGGATTTGCACCAGAAAATAGAATTCCGGAAGGGTCTTTGGAGATCTGACGTCAAAGCGCATGCGCCTTGTGGAGCAGACCAGCTTTTGTTGTGGAGCCTCCACACACATTCCTGCATCTCATCCAGACAAGCGGAAATTGATGATTTCGCGAAAGAAACTGGGCTGAGGGGGAAAACCTCAGAGGCGGCGGAGAAAGACCGGCAGAGGCGGAATTACGAGGTCGCCGATTTAAGAGAAACCATAAAATTACAATCGATGAAAACGGGCGAAAGGTTTGTGGTTTTTTATACTTCTATGTCACGTGGGAAACCATATATGGTATACTATCATATATATGCCCGGACGCAGATCGGCGAAGGGCAGGGCGAGCGGCGGGAATGTGCCGCGGAAAAGCTATGGAGGAAACACGATGAGAATCTGTCAGAATTGCGGAGCGGAAGTTTCTGATACAGCGAGATTCTGCAGGAAGTGCGGAACCGCGCTGAATTTTGAATCGGATATACAGGAAACTGCGGCGGAACCGGCTGTGGAGCCGATGGAAACTGCAGGCTATACGGATATGGATACTGCAGGGTATGCAGAAGAGGGTACTCCGGGTCATGAGGCGCAGGAAACGCCTGCCTTTGAGGGAGACAGCTTCGAGTGGGGTCCGCCCACAGGAGCGCCCGAAGACTACGACCAGCAGCCCATGCCGCCGGTTTATGTGGGCGGCGCAGAACAGGCGCAGTCGGATGAGGATGAAAAGGCTGGCGCTTATACCTACACCTACCGGGATGAGATCCCTGCGTGGGATCACACGGAGGAGTTCGACGAGGACGACATCGCGGACAACAAGGTGGTTGCCATGGCGCCCTATCTTCTGGGCGTGATGGGCGTGATCATTGCGCTTCTGGCGGGCCAGAATTCACCTTACGCTGCCTTCCATATGCGGCAGGGGCTGAAATTCCTCATCATTGACGCGCTGCTGGTGATCATCGCGCTGGTGCTTTGCTGGACCCTGATCATTCCGGCGGCCTGCGCAGTGGTTGAGATCATCCTGGCAGTCATCAAGATCGTCTGCTTCGTTTCAGTCTGCAAAGGCAGGGCAGTGGAGCCGGCGATCATCCGGTCGCTGGGATTTCTGCGGTAGAACCGCGGGAAAGGGCGTATTGGACGGGAATTAGTTTATAAGGAGGACGGAAGTGTTTTGCAGGAAATGCCGGACAATTATTCCGGACGATAGTATATTTTGTGAAAACTGCGGCGCGCCGACGGGGCTGGTTCCGGAGGAACTGGTGGACTTCAGTCTGTCTTCTGA
>CAMNJK010000146.1 GCA_946541435.1 uncultured Bacillota bacterium | reverse complement strand
TCGTCAAAGATCAGAAGCGTATCTTCCGGTGTGATGGTGACATGCATCTCTATTTTCCCTCATGGATTCTGCACAGCTTATACGGAAAAAGTGACAAAAGACAACATTTTTTCCGCGGAAAAAATGTATAAACACGACATTATTTCCGATGAGAACAATCCCTGCAGAGATGCTGCGCGCAGGATCAGAGATCCAGACAGGACTTGCAGCTGCTGAAAGGCGCTTTTGCCCGGGCATTTGCAAGACCGCAGACAGGCATTGCCTGATATTGACTAGTTCAGCCGCCAAGGCAGCCTGCCGTTGGTCGGGCCGGCAGTCTGTGGTAAAATGCTGTTAGTTAACATGAACTAACAGCAAGAAAGGAGCAAATCAGATGAGTAAGAAGTTCAGCAGGCTGCTGATGGCGGCCCTGGCGTTGATCGTCGCGGCGGGTTTTGCAGGGATCCTGCAGCCGGTGAACGCGGCGGAAGGCGATGTGACAGGAGACAACTTCCTGAGCAAGATCGTCGGAGAATACCAGCCTTTGTTCGAAGGCGCAACATATAATAAGGAATACGACCACTACTGGAACGACTACACAGCGGCAGTGGTGGGCAAGACCGCGATGCCGGATACGGTGGCTTATCTGAAGTCTTCCGTGGGCGGCGACAAGTACGGCCCGGATGCGAACCCGGCACAGTTCTTCTGCGGCTTCATCGGCGCGGAGAAGATTTCCTTTGGCGGAACGGACGGCAAGACGGTCACCTTCACCGGATCTGACGGTGTCCAGGTCACCCATGAGTATGCTTTCGTGGAGAACTCCGCAGCAAAGGGAACCTACCAGGGCATGGAGATGGCCATGGACGGCTATCTCTATCAGGCGACCGATGACGTCAACGACGAATATGAGTACCTGCTCATGTTCCCGGATACGCCGGACACCACCTATCATCTGGAGTTCCGTTATGGTCCTACCAAGGAAGAAGTCACTGACCTGCTGGGCGGGGCCCGCGGCTACTGGGTGGCTTCCGCGATCGAGACCAAAGCGCTGACCGAGGCCAATGAGGAGACCCTGCAGAACGTCATCTCCCTCTTCGTGGTGGAAAACCTGGCCGAAATGGCGAACGATGAGACCAATGCCCAGAGAGCGAAGCTGAATGGTGTGTGGGACTTCGATACATCCGCGGTTCCCGCCGAGTACGCGAATGTCAAGATGTTCATCGCTCTGGATGAGAAGGGCACAGGACGGACCTGGGCGGATATGACCGGCAGCGACGGCCTTGCTATGGTTTCGGAATATACCTACTTCGCTTATGATAACAATGACGCGGACGGCAAGGATGCGGGTGTCTATCTGGCCATGAACGAGGCGGAAGAGACTGTGACCCCCGGCGGCTACGAGATCGTAGAGAACAACGGCGTGAAGACCCTGAAGTTCACCTCCGTCGAAGGTGACATCTCCTACATCAGCAGAGACGGCAAGCTGGACAATGACCTGACAGTCAAGACCGCAGCCAAGAAATTCAAGGTCAAGAAACTGAAGAAGAAGGCCGCCAAGTTTGAGATTGGCGCCCAGGCCTACACGGAAGTGACCTACACTCCGGTAAAGAAGGCCAAGAAGGCAGTCAAGGTTACGGCAGACGGCAAGGTCACCGTGAAGAAGGGCGCTAAGAAGGGCACCTATAAGGTGACTGTGAACGCGGCAGAGTCCGGCATTTATAACGCGGCTTCCGCAGTGGTTACCATCAAGGTCAAGTAGTCGAACAGCAAAAGCTGGCCGACCTCCCATACAGACAATGGACCCCGGTCTTTGGCCGGGGCCATTGATTTTTATCAGTGCGGTATGGTACACTGCAGGCAGTGAGGTTAGCTAAATGAAACAAGGAAGAAGAAAACTGAGAAAATATATCCCGGCCCTGGCCAGCCTTTGCATGATCATCCTGGCTGCCGCGGTCCTGTGCGGATGCAGCGGCGGGGAGACATCGGGCAGCGGAGATGGCCAGGAACCGGTCAGCCGGGACTTTTTCGCCATGGATACTTATATGACCGTGACGGCTTACGGCGACAAGGCCGGGGAAGCCACCGAAGCGGCCGAAGAAGAAGTGTACCGGCTGGACGCCATGTTTTCCACAGGAAATCCGGAGAGCGAGATCAGCGGCCTGAACAGCAAAGGCGGGGCGGTCCTGTCCCAGGAAGCCGGCGACCTGGTGGAGCGCGGTCTGGAGCTTTACGACGAGACCGGGAAGAAATTCGATATCGCGGTCTATCCCGTGATGAAGGCCTGGGGTTTCACCGACAAGAAATACCGGGTGCCTTCGGAGGAGGAACTGGAGAAGCTGCTGCCCCTGACCGATGCGGCTGAGGTGAAATGCGCGGACTCGGATGATTCGGACGGCGTGGAAGTTTCCTTCGGCAAAGAGGGCATGGCCATCGATCTGGGCGGCATCGCCAAAGGTTATACTTCGGCACGGATCATGGAGGTCTACAAGGAACACGGCGTGACCAGCGGACTGGTCAGCCTGGGCGGCAATGTGCAGGTCCTGGGGACCAAGCCCGACGGCAGCAAGTGGAAGGTGGCGGTCCAGGATCCGGGCAGCAAGTCGGAGGGTGACGCGGATGCCGCTGATGGATCCGGCGAAACCGGCGCTGCGGAATACATGGGCATGCTGGAGGTGGCCGACGCGGCGGTCATCACATCCGGGGCCTATGAACGGAACTTCACCCAGGGCGGAAAGTTCTATCATCATATCATCGATCCCGCCACCGGGTATCCGGCGGACAGCGGCCTGAAGTCTGTGACCATCGTGAGTCAGGACGGGACCCTGGCCGATGCCCTGGCCACCAGCCTTTATATCATGGGAAAAGACGACGCTCTGGACTACTGGCGGGACCACCGGGATGAGTTCGGATGCATTCTCATGGATGATGATAACGAACTGTACGTCACGGAAGACATCGCGGGCGACTTCAGCTCGGATGCCTATCACGTGACGGTGGTGGAATAAGCTCTACGCCCGGGGCAGCCGCTGCAGGATCAGCCAGGCCACGATGCCGATGATGGTGCCGGAGATGACACCGGAGATGATCAGCACGGGGAAATAGGCGAACATCTTGAGACTGGAGACCAGGAAAGTGGCCACCAGGATCTGCCCCAGGTTATGAAAAACACCGCCGCAGATAGAAACGCCGGTCACGGAAAAGAGGCCGGTTTTTTTGATGCCCAGCATGACGGCGAAACTGAGCAGGGCTCCGGCCAGCGAGTAGAGGCAGCCGAAGAGCCCGGTGAAGAGCAGCCCGGCCACCACCACCCGGATCATGTTGATGGTGAAAGCGTAGCGGGGGCCCAGATAATAGAGGGCGATGATGACCACAAGGTTTGCGATGCCCAGCTTCACCCCCGGGATGCCGAAATTGAAGGGGATCAGTACTTCAATGTAGGAAAAGATCAGCGCCAGGGATGCCAGCAGGGCGCTGTAAGCCAGCCGCTGGGTCCGGTTTGGCGCGGATGCGGCGAAGGAGTCGCCGGTTTTTTCAGCTGTCTTGCCGGGGGCCGGATCGGCCGTTTTGCCGGGGGTCGGACCGGGCGTCTTACTGCGCAACGACATCGAAGTCCTCCTCTCCGCCGGTCACTTCCAGCACCACCTTATGGGGCAGACAGACGATGGTCTCCCCGGTGCGGGAGATGGCTCCCTGCTGGATGCAGTCGTGATTGCGGCAATTGGCGTGAAGCATCCGGACCTGTCCGTCCCTGATCTCAAATTCGTTCTCGTGAGATCCCTGCCTGACGGTGACGGTCTGATCCTTGTCCAGATCATAGACGCCGTACAGTTCTCCCGCGGTCCTGACCTCGACCTGTCCGCCGGCATCCTGCCCCATGGCCAGGTAAAAAGACATGGCGAAACCGAGGACGATCAGCCCGATGGCCAGGATGATGTCCGCCGGCCGGAACATGGGCGGGATATTTGTTTTCTTTTTTGCAAAGGCTGGTGTTTGCACGGCCATGCTGCTCCTTCGGATCCTTTCTGATAGACGCCCCGCTGCAGGCGCAGGGTCGGACTGCGGCGTTCGCGCGCGGCCAGACGCATCGCGCAGGGATGCCTGCCGGGTCGCTTCGTCTTCAACCTTATCGTATTTTGACGGAATTGGCAAGCATGGGGATGAAAAGTCAATATCAGAGACATGTCTTTGCGCATTTGATTGGCGGTCTTTGGGCCAGGTGTCACGAAATCCCGTTTTTTTGCAGAGATGTCCCTCCAGGGACATTTCAGCGGATTTTTCCGATTTCGTGACTCTGCGAGGGAGGGCGGCATGGAACGATGACCACTGGAGACGCAAGAAGGGTGTGATTATTAAGGAGGCAGGAGCATTTTTACTCCTTTTGGCCGCTGCGAGGGGTCTGATGACGATCTGGAGGGACTGACAATGTACCAGGAAGGCCTTGATAGGGACACGAAAAGGCAGATTTCCGTCAGATTGTCCCTGAAGCGCCATTCTGACGGAAAAACGCATTTTCGTGACAGCCACGGCTGTCTTGCCTGAGCTGGACACGCAATCCTGCCTGAGCTGGACACGCAGACCTGCCCGAGCCGGACATGCAGCCCCGCCCATACCCGGAAAACCAGCTCTGTTTTTTCTTGTGACCCATGCGCCAATCATGTATAATTACCA
>CAMNJK010000145.1 GCA_946541435.1 uncultured Bacillota bacterium | reverse complement strand
AAAAATATGCTGACACGGGAACGGGCAAGAGAACTGAACGATTCGATGGTAACGGAGGAGCATCTGCGGATCCACGCCACCAATGTGATGGCCTCCATGGGCGCCATGGCGGATCACTTCGGTGAGGACCGGGAGCACTGGATGGCTGTGGGCTATCTGCATGACTATGATTATGAGAAATACCCGGAGGAGCACCTGGAGCACACGGAGGAACCGCTGCGCCAGGCGGGGGTGGAGGAAGAGGATATCCGGGCCATCCTGGCCCACGGCTACGGGATCTGCAACGAGGTGGAGCCCGTCACAAATATGGAGAAGAGTCTCTACGCCGTGGACGAACTGACAGGGATCATCAGCGCCTGCGCCCGCATGCGGCCCAATGGCATCACCGACCTGACCGTCAAGAGCTTCATGAAGAAATTCAAGGATAAAAAGTTCGCGGCCAAGTGCAACCGTGACGTGATCAGGGACGGCTGCGAACGTCTGGGAATGGAAGTGCGCGACGTGGCGGAGATCTGCATCGAGGGCATGAAGCCCTACGCCGAAGAGATCGGTCTGCTGGGGACGGAGCATGAAGGCTGAGGCAGGCGGGAGCACCCTTGGCGGAGCTTCGCGGAAGACCGCCGGGCTCTTTGTCCTGCTGCCCATCCTGTCCGGCGCCGGCTGGGGGGTCGCAGGTGTTTTCGTGCGGATCTTTTCCGCGGCGGGCCTGGACAATCCCACCATTGTATTTACCCGTACGGCGGTCTGCGCCCTGCTGACCTTTCTGGTGATCCTGGCGCGGGAGCACGGACTGGGGCGCGGGCGGGAGCGCGGACGCGGTAAAGAAACAGCGGACCGGGCAGACCGGCGGGCGCCGGGCAGCGGGAAGCCAGGCAGCGGGAAGCCGCGGAGCATGCTCCGCATGAAGCTCCGGGACATCCCCATCGTGCTGGCCATTTCCGTATTCGGATCCGTGGTCCTGATGGTGGCCTACAACATCGCCGTCACCAGCCTTTCCCTGTCGCTGGCGGCCATCCTGCTCTGCACGGCCCCCATCTTCGTCCTGCTGATCAGCACCGTGCTCTTTCATGAAAGGATCACCCGGAAGAAAGTCCTGTGCATGATCCTGGCCATCCTGGGCTGCGGGATGCTCAGCGGTCTCTTCTCCGGGGGCGGGCTGCAGTGGAGTCTGTTCGGTCTTCTGATGGGCGCGGCGGCGGCCCTGTGCAACGCGGTCTTCATCATCATGTCCAAGCTGATCGCCACCCGGGGATACAGCTCCTTTACGGTCAGCTTCTATTCATCCCTGTTCGCCTCGCTGATCCTGATGTTTTTCGTGGACTGGTCCGCCCTTCTGGGATATCTTCATGAAAATCCCCTGCAGGGACCCCTGCTGATCCTGATCCAGTCCATCTGTACATCGCTGATGCCCAGCCTGATCTACATCGTGGCCATGCGGCATGTGGAAGCGGGACGGGTGGCCATCCTCCAGTCCGGCGCGGAACCCACCGCCGCCTTCCTGGCGGGGCTCATCCTCTATGCGGAAGTGCCCACGGCCACGGGCCTGGCAGGGATGGTGATCACTATCATCGCCCTGATGATCCTGGCAGGGAGCCGGGAGTGAGGGGACGGCAGAAATCTCAGAGATCGATTTCCGTATAGTAGTTCTCGGACCGGGTGACGGTTGTCTTCGGCGCGGGGTCCAAAGGCTGATCTTCAATGTCCAGGATCTTTTCCGGCGGGATCCAGGGCCGGTCCTGAATCCCGCTGGTCTCTTCGTGGGTCAGGTAACCTTTGTAGGCGGTCAGGCTGCGGCGGAGGAAACCGTCCCGGGCGCAGGCTCCGGCAACCCCGTTGTTGATGATGTTGCGGAAGTGGGGCAGCACCGACGCCGCGTAGGATACGGAGGTGGATCCGGCGATGGCGCCGGGGATGTTGCTGACGCAGTAGTGGACCACACCTTCCTCAATGTAGATGGGATCCTCGTGGGTGGTCTCATGGAAGGTCTCGATGCAGCCGTAGTCATTGCTGATGTCGCAGATGCAGGAGCCCTTGGGCATGGAAGCCACCATGGCGCGGTCGATCATGAACTCCGTGGCATCCTTGGGCCAGCGGACGGAGTTGATCACCAGGTCTGTATTGGGCAGGGCGGCGGTCAGATTGTAGCGGTTGCAGATCATGGTCGAGATCTTGCCGCTGTATTTGCTGCTGATGTCGCGGAGGATCCCTACATTAATATCGGCTACTGTGACCTGGCATCCCATGTTGACCAGGACCTCGATGGCAGCCTTGCCCACGATGCCGGCGCCGCAGACGATGGCGCGCACGCCGGGGGCGCCCGCAAGACCGGAGGCAAACTTGCCGCTGCCGCCGTTGTTGCTCATCATAGCCCAAAGCCCCATGAAGGCGCCGGCCTTGCCGGCTGCTTCACAGTTGGGGGAACCGTAGCGATGGGAATCTTCCGCCGTGAAGGCGATGACTTTTTTCTTCAGAAGGTTGTCCACCTCCGCCTTATGGGCGGCAGGATGGATGCAGGTATAGATGATCTGGCCCTCCCGCAGCAGATCGTATTCGCTCTCCTCGATCTCCTTGACCTTGGCAACGAAATCGCAGGTGGCCCAGATCTCCTCATTGGTTTCCAGAATGACCCCGCCAGCCTTTGCATAGTCCTCATCCTCGAAACCCGCCTTCCGGCCGGCGCCGCTGCAGATGTAGACTTCATTGCCGTCGGCGGCCAGGGTGTGCACCTCAGTTGGTGTGGCGATGACGCGGAACTCACCGTTCTTGATGTCTTTCAGTACTCCGAATTTCATAATATGTCTCCTTTGCTTTAACGACGTGTCCCGTGCGGCTAGGAAGCACATCATGAAAGTCGGATGCGCGGAATATTCAGTTAATTTATTGACCTCATTATATAACAGGGAAAGGGAAGATGGAAGAAAAACAGGGGGATCCGGTAGCGAGGAGATTCAGCAGCGACGGGATCCGGCAAAGGTGTCACGAAAATGCGTTTTTCCGTCAGAATGTCCCAACAGAGACAATCTGACGGAAATCGCAGCTTTTGTGTCACTTTCAAGGGTTGGATAGGTGGTCGTAAGGGCCGGGCAGGCTCCTGGAAAGGCTGGCAGGGCCCATTTACAGATGAGGAGTTGTGATTCTGAATAAATCACAGGGGTTTTCACACCTTTTGTTACGGAGGGCTCTGTTAACGTGTCACGAAAATCGAAAATTCCGTGGAAATGTCCCTGGAGGGACAATCTGACGGAAAAACGGGAAAACGTGACACGTGCAGACCCCGGGCACAGACCTCGGGCCCGGATCCTGGACATCGATCCAGGCGAGGATTCTGTGAGGAAACTGCTGAAGAAAGAACTGATACACAGGCCGGGAAGAAAATGCAGTTTCATTTACGTCTTCTGCGTAGTAAAATGTGGACAGTGATTTGTTGGAGGAATTCATCAGATCACCGAAATCGAAAAAGGAGAGAAACAAAATGAATCTGTTCGCAGTTTTTTATATCGGGACACCGCTGCTGGCCCTGGTGGCAGGGCTGCTCAGCAAACTCAACAACCGGACCCTGACCACGGTATTCAATGTGCTGATGCTGCTGGTGGTGCTGGCCGGGGCAGTCTGGGTCTTTGCCGGGCATCACGGCTGGCTGCACATCCTCAGCCTCATCGCTCTGACCATCATCGGAAATCTGGTGGGGGTGCTGATCACAGGAGCCCGGGGCGCCGGACGGAAAAAGAAGAATCGCTGACAGGCGCAGGATCCCGGAAATGACCACACGGACAAAAGCCCTGCTGGCGGTGATCGCCGGCAATACGATCTTCGGATTCAGTTTTATATTCTCTAAGATGGCGCTGCAGATCACAGTACCCAGCGTCATGATCGCGGTCAGATTTCTGACCGCTTTTGCGGTGCTCAATCTGATCGTCCTGATCGGCGGACGGATCCGGGTGCCGGTCCGGGCAGCGGATGAGCCGGCGAGATCGGCAGATGCGGCAGCGCGCGGGGAAGTCACCCGGCCGGAAACCTCAGCGACCCGGCCGGAAACCTCAGCGACCCGGCCCCTGGTGGAGTTCTCCCTGAAGGGAAAGCCTCTGCGCTATGTTCTCCTGCTGGCCCTCTTCCAGCCCATTCTCTATTTTCTCTGCGAGAGCTACGGCATCGTCTACACCTCGGCTTCCTTCGCCGGGACCATCATCGCGGTGATCCCCGTGGCCGGGATCGTCTTTGATGTGTTCATCATGCACTCCTCGGTGCGCCCCCGGCAGATCGTCTGCGCGGTGCTGTCCGCGGTCGGCGTGGCCATCACCACCATCGGGGCGGAGGGGATGAAGTCCTCCGCGCTGGGCCTTGTGATCCTGCTGGGCGCGGTGGCGGCGGGGGCCCTGTTCTACGTCTTCAGCAAGAAGTCCGGGGACCATTACAACGCCCTGGAACAGACCTATGTCATGTTCGCCCTGGGAAGTCTGGTCTATGTGATCTTCGCCCTGGTCCAGTGCCGGGGCCAGTATCAGGAGCTGATCTTTGCGGCCGTCACCCAGCCGGTCTTCATCATCGGCGTCCTCTATCTGGCGGTCCTGTCCTCGGTGGCAGCCTTCATCTGTCTCAACTGGGGCACGGTGCGGATCACCGTCTCCGAGGCGTCCATCTTCGCCAATCT
>CAMNJK010000144.1 GCA_946541435.1 uncultured Bacillota bacterium | reverse complement strand
GGACCTCCGCCGCCTCATCCTCGTGCATCATGGACTCGTCGTTCTCCCACACGAAGATGTGGTCCTTGCCCACGCTGAGCAGGACCGGAATGTCCTCCTCGGTGATGATGTGCCCCTTGCGGAACACCGGTCCCTTGGTAACATCTTTTATGATCTGGGTGATGTCATGGCACAAAACCTGGCCAACCGCATCCACCGTCTTGATTTCTTTCATCCTGATTCTCCTGTCCGACATCTCCGGCTTTTGTATGAAAACATACGAGTATTATACATCGGCCTTCTTCTATTGTTTGTTGTTCTGCCAACTTATTTTTCTGTTTTTTGTTGTTTTTCCGTTTTTTGTGTCTGGGCAGGAAGGAAACAGGATGATGGTCGGTGAAACCGTTTTATTTTTGAAAAAAGCCGGACAAATCCGCAGAAAGTGTCTGCCAAATAAAGAAGCTGCTGCCTCCGGCCAGCGCGCCCTTGGCATCCAGATTTTTACATCTTCCGGCTTTGCCGGACACTGTCCATATACACGCTGTCTCCCCGGTCGCAGCACAAAAAAAGAGGCGTCTCACGCTTTTCTTCGTGAAACGCCCCTGCGATCATGAATGGTCTGTGGCTGACTCGATCTCCCGCTTGTCAGGTTCCCTTACTCCACCGGATTTCCATCCGCGGCCACGGTCTCAACAAACTCGTAGCGGGTCTTGCCGTCCACTTCATTGTCTGCGAAGAGGATCATACCCTTGGACTCCAGTCCGCGGAGCTTGCGCGGTTTCAGGTTGGCTACCACCACCACTTTCTGTCCCACGCAGTCTTCCGGCTTGTGATATTCCGCCACGCCGGAGATGATCTGACGGATCTCCGTTCCCATCTTCACCTGGAAGACCAGGAGCTTGTCCGCCTTGGGATGCTTCTCCGCCTTGAGGATCGTACCGACCCTGAGGTCCAGCTTGGCAAAATCATCGTATTCGATGGGATCCTTCAGCTCCAGCGGAATGCTTTCGGCCTCCCCAGCGTCCGCAGCCGCGCCGGCAGCTGCAGCTTCGCCAGCCTTTGCTTCCTTCTCCGCTGCTCTGGCCGCGCTGCCCTTCACATGTACATCCTGGCCCTTGGCGCCCAGCGCGTAGAGCTCTTCCAGTTCCTTATCGATGTCCAGCCGCTGGAAGATGGCTGCGCCCTTCTTGACCTGCTCGCCGTTCATCATCTCAAATTCGAAGGCGTCCTCCCAGGCCACGTCCGCGTACCACAGACCCAGCTGCTTGCGGATGGCATCGGATGTGGTATGCATGAAGGGATGGATCAGCACGGAGATGATCCGGATGGTCTCCGCCAGATTGTGGAGCACGTTGTCCAGGCGGGCCTTCAGCTCAGGATCCTTGGCCAGGACCCATGGCATGGTCTCATCGATGTACTTGTTGGCCCGGCGGACGACCACCCAGATCTCCTCCAGGGCCATGTTGAACTTGAACTCGTCCATCTGGGCTTCCACCTTGGCTGCCGCGCCCACAGCGATCTCCCGCAGCTGGGCGTCGTAGTCCGGAACATCGCCCTGACCAGCCTTTGCATCTCTGCCGGCCTCGGTCAGCTCAGGCACGAATCCGCCGTTGTATTTCTCGATCATGGACACGGTCCGGGACACCAGATTGCCCAGGTCGTTGGCCAGGTCGTAGTTCAGCCGCTTCAGCATGACCTCGTTGGTGAACATGCCGTCCTGGCCGAAGGTGTATTCCCGCAGCAGGAAGTACTTCAGGGCGTCGATGCCGTAGCGGTCGATCAGGATCACCGGATCGATGACGTCCGCGCCCTTGGCAGCCTTGGACTTGGAGACCTTCTCTCCGCCCAGCAGCAGCCAGCCGTGGCCCCGCACCTGCTTGGGCAGGGGGAGATCAGCGCTCATCAGCATGGCCGGCCAGATGATGGAATGGAACCGTACGATCTCCTTGCCCACCAGGTGGACGTCCGCCGGCCAGTATTTGTCGTATTTCTCCGGCTCATCCGGCCATCCCAGGGCGGTGATGTAGTTCGAAAGGGCGTCCAGCCAGACGTAGATGACGTGCTTCTCGTCGATGGGCACCGGGATGCCCCAGTCAAAGGAGGATCTGGAAATGCAAAGGTCTTCCATGCCCTGCTCGATGAAGGCGATCATCTCATTGCGGCGGGACTCCGGCTCCAGGAATTCCGGTGTGTTGTGGAAAATGTCCAGCAGCTTGTCCGCGTACTTGCTGATCTTGAAGAAATAGGCTTCTTCCTTGGCCTTGGAAACTTCCCGGCCGCAGTCCGGACACTTGGTGCCGTCGATCAGCTGATTCTGGGTCCAGAAGGATTCGCAGGGGGTGCAGTACCAGCCTTCGTACTCGCCCTTGTAGATGTCGCCCTTCTCGTACATCTTCATGAACAGGCTCTGTACCCGCTTGATGTGCCGGGGCTCCGTGGTCCGGATGAAGTCATCGTAGGAGATCTCCATGGTCTTCCACAGATCCTTGATGCCGGCCACCACTTCGTCCACGTAGGCCTGGGGGCTAACTCCCTTGGCGTCCGCCAGCGTCTGGATCTTCTGTCCGTGCTCGTCCGTTCCTGTCAGGAACATGACGTCATAGCCCTGCAGCCGCTTGAACCGCGCCATGGCGTCGGCCATGACCGTGCAGTAGGTGTGGCCGATGTGCAGGTTCGAGCTCGGGTAGTAGATCGGTGTTGAGATGTAATAAGTTCCTTTGTCTTTTGCCATTTTCTTTTATCCTCATTTCTCCGCTGCGGATGGGCAGCGGCAGATTTTTTATACGAAAAGTTTCGGTTCTTTGCGGTCGGGGTAGCCCAGCTCCAGCTCCGTCTTGTGGTAGAGATAGCCCTCGTCGTCGAAATAGAAGACGCCTTCCGGACATTTCTTCTCGCAGCCGCAGCACTTGATGCAGATGCCCTCCACGGCCACAGCCTTGTCCGTCCAGCGGATGGATCCCATGGGGCAGGCGCTGATGCAGATGCCGCATCTGGTGCACTTGTCCTCATGCACCTTGGGCTTGACCTTCAGAATGTTGATATGATTGCCCTGCCGGTCCTGGGGAATGTAGTAGGGCCGGATGGGATCCTGTCCGTCCACCTCCACCGGGCAGACTTCCTCCAGCACCGGACCCAGCGCCTCCATACCGTCCACAGTCTCACCGGACTGGGCGTCGCTCTCCTCTGCCAGCTTTTCCGCGGCCTTCCTGCAAAGGCTGGCGATCTTTTCTGCCACGGCCTTGCCGAATTCCACTGCCACATCCAGATCCGCTTCATCCGGCCGGCCTGCTGCCAGCACCCTTGAGAAGGAATGCTCGCCGATGAATGCCGCTCCGGCCACAGTGTGGAATCCCTGTTCCTCCAGGATGTTCCGCAGCTCGATCAGGGCATCGTCAAAATTGCGGTTGCCGTAGAGCACCACAGGCACCGCCAGAGCACCGCCGCCATCCAGGGTCTTGAGGAAAGGCAGGAGCACGTTGGGCACCCGTCCCGCGATGACCGGCACCCCGAACACCACGATGTCCCGGGGTCCGAAGTGATACTCTTTTTTCCTTGCCGCCGGGGGTGTGAAATCATAATCCGGCACCCGGTAGATCACAAAATCCATGGGAGCATCGGCAATGTATTCCGGTTCCCCGTCGATGGTTCTGGAGATTACCTCAGCGACAGCGGTCACGATCTTTTCCGTGGTTCCCGTGCCACTGAAAAACATACCGCGGACGCAGAAACCGAAGTCCGCGGTGAATTTTCCTTTCGCAGTCATAGTATCTTTGATTACCTCTTTGGTCGTCTGGATCATTTCTGATCACGGCCGCTCCGGCTCCTGTCGTCCTCAGCTCCGGCCGGCCATCTTCTCAGTCATTCTCAGTCATCCCAGAGCGTTGAAGTTCTGGAGATCTTCTTCCTTGTATAATCGATGATCAGGTCAACGATGTCTTCTACTTCCAGATATCCGCTGTCCAGGGAAATGTGATAGTTCACCGGATCTCCCCACTTGCGGCCGGTATGATAGGCATAGTAGTTTGCTCTGGCCTTGTCCGTATCCTTCATCAGCTTCTTGACGCTTTCTTCAGGAACGCCGTACTCCTCGATGGCCCGCTTGATTTTGTCCGCTTCCTCCGCGTAGATAAACACATTGGTGGCGTAAGGCAGATCACGCAGGATGTAGTCCGCGCAGCGTCCGACGATGACACAGGAGCCTTCCTCCTCTGCCAGCTTACGGATGGTGTCGAACTGGGCCAGGAAAAACCGTTCGTTCAGGGACAGGCTCTCCGGTCCCGATTCTCCGGTTCCCATGGCGGATGCCAGGCTGTAAAGGAAGCTGTTCTTGGCGCGCTTCTCAGCGCCTTCGATCATTTCCCTGCTGAATCCGGATTCCTCTGCGATCCTGTCCAGCAGCTCCTTGTCATAGTAGGGAACATTCAGCTTCTCTGCAAGGCGCCGGCCGATCAGTCTTCCGCCGCTGCCGAATTCACGGCTGATGGTGATGACAGTCTTCTTCTCGTCACTCATGATTTCCTCCTGTTGATGACGGTTCTTCCTGGGCTGAAATGCCGGTTCTCCCGTCATTTTTTCTTACCTTACAATATATCACGAAGGAGCGATTTTGAAAAGAGTTCAGAACCGTTCGTCCGGCGTCTGACGAATTTCTTCGCGCCCGAAAAAACTCCGGACTGTGGACGCCTGATCAACTCAGAAACGATCGTATCCGGTGATGGCGTC
>CAMNJK010000143.1 GCA_946541435.1 uncultured Bacillota bacterium | reverse complement strand
TCGTCTGGGAGGGCGCCATCGCCAAGCGGTTCCAGCCTTTCTGGTGGTCCCCGGTGACAGCCCTGACTGACATGAGCGAAATGGCCCTGGCCTTCGAAGACGGCAAGCTGGTCAACACGCCTGCCTTCGGCCGTCCCATCACCAGACACTATCCGGAGATGCCGGAGCGGATCACCTTCCGGGAGCACTGCCACGATGAGCCCATGCAGTACAGCTTCAACGCGGACACCTATTTCAAAGGCTGCCGCAATGTCTACTTCAAGTATGCCGGCGCCGGCATGGATTTCGCAAGACCCTTGTATGAGGCGGGGCTGCTGAGCCATGAGGAAGAGGAGATCAACGGACAGAAGGTCGTTCCTTTCGATCTGATCCTGAAGCATCTGCCCCACGCTCCCAAGTACTACGATGAGATCAAATCCTTCGTGGACGAGGGCATGGCGGTGGATTCCGGCTGCATGGTCATCGAAGCCTACGGCAGCAAAGACGGTGAGCCCGTGCTGGTGGAAGTCCATGTGAACGCCCCCGGGTTCGTGGAGTCCTTCGAACGCGCCGGAATGACCGGTGAGATGTACCTGACGGGTCAGGGCGGCTACCTGTTCTCCAAAATGCTGATCAACGATGTCTTCAAGGACCAGTCCGGCGTCATTTCTTCGGATATGCTGACCGATGAACAGGTGGACCGGTACTTCGAGTACGCGGCGGAACTGGGGATCACCCTGGACACAAGGATCTGCAAAAGCTGGGAGATCCTTGAATAGGGGCCCTTCGGCTTAAAAATGCAGCTCTTTAGCTCGAAAAAGGACTTGTGGGAGAAGCATTATTGATCCACTGAAAATTTGTTAAAAAACTACAAATAATGATTGACAGGATTGTATTGTTTTTGTATAATCGGAACATCAAGTGAACAGAGAAAAGGCTGTGAAGAGAAGGAGTAACTTTCAGGAGACTGTACAGAGAGCTGCCGGGCGGTGAGAGGCGCGTAGTTACTGGAGGCGAATACATCTCGGAGCCGCGCACTGAACACGGAGCGCTTTGATCGACAGGGCGCGAAGCAAGTAGGCTGCGACGGGAACGCCCGTAACAGCGTTAAGGTATAACCCGGAAGGAGATGACGGATCTCAGGATCGCATGATCATCCGGCCGGACGTACCTGATGAGGCTGCTTTCGCGAGGAAGCAGTGAACTGAGGTGGTACCGCGGTTTTGTATGATTCCGCCCTCTGCGTGATGCAGGGGGCGTTCTGTTTGTGCAGACATCTCTTCATAAGGGCTGACCGCTCCTGCAGATGCAAATCTATTCGTTAATGCACAAATCAAAAGAAAGAAGCAGTCACTATGGCAACAAAAATCTTAAGTGTAATCATGCTGGTCATCTTCTTCGCGGTGATGATCGGCGTCGGCATCAGAACAAGAAAAAAAGCCCGTTCTGTCGCCGGATTCGTTCTGGGCAGCCGTCAGGTGGGTCCCTGGATCACAGCATTCGCCTTCGGAACATCCTATTTCTCGGCGGTCATCTTCGTCGGATACGCGGGACAGTTCGGATGGAACTTCGGTATGGCCTCCACCTGGGCGGGCCTGGGCAATGCATTTATAGGTTCGCTCCTGGCATGGAACATCCTGGGACGCCGGACCCGGATCATGACCCAGCACCTGGATGCCAAGACCATGCCGGACTTTTTCGGCAAGCGGTTCTCCTCTGTGCCCATGAAGGTCACAGCCTCTGTCATCGTATTTATCTTCCTGATTCCGTATACTGCATCTCTGTATAACGGCCTGTCCAGCCTTTTCGGTCTGGTCTTCGACATTCCCTACTGGGTGGTCATCGCCCTGATGGCGATCCTGACCGGATTCTATGTCACTTTCGGCGGATACATGGCAACGGCCATCAACGATTTTATCCAGGGCATCATCATGCTCTTCGGGATCTGCGCTGTCATCGGATCCGTGCTCATGGCCAACGGGGGCCTGGTGAGCGCCATGCAGAAGCTGTCCGCTGTACCCGCGGAAAACTGGTCCGGCGGCGCCTTCACATCCTTCCTGGGACCGGATCCTCTGGCGCTGCTGTTCGTAGTACTGCTGACGTCTCTGGGCACCTGGGGACTGCCCCAGATGGTCAATAAATTCTACGCCATCAGAAGCGAGGAAGACATCCACAAGGGGACCATCATCTCCACATTCTTCGCCATCGTCGTGGCGGGCGGATGTTACTTCCTGGGCGGCTTCGGGCGTCTGTACGCAGATAAGATCGCATACCAGTCCGACGGCGTTACGCCGCTGTTCGATACCATCGTGCCTTCCATGCTGGCCACGCTGCCGTCTCTGGTCATCGCCATCGTCATCGTACTGGTGCTGTCGGCCTCCATGTCGACCCTGTCGTCGCTGGTGCTGACCTCCAGCTCCACATTCACACTGGACGTGATCCTGCCGGCCAGCAGGAATAAGATGAACGAAATGAAGCAGGTCTCTGTGATGCGTCTCTTCATTCTCTTCTTCATCCTGGTATCTGCCGTCATCGCGGTGATCAAGGACGCGCATCCGGAAATCACCTTCATCGCGCAGATGATGGGCGTTTCCTGGGGCGCACTGGCAGGCTCCTTCCTGGCTCCCTTCCTCTATGGACTCTACTGGAAGGGCGTGACCCGGGCATCCTGCTATGTCTGCTTCGTCTGGGGCTGCGCGTTGATGATCATCCAGATGATCATTTCCCTGGGCGGCGTGGACATCTCCGGTTGGGGACCCTTCCTCAGCTACATCTTCGCATCCTCTGTACGCTCCGGTGTCATCGCCATGGTAGGATCGCTCATCATCGTGCCTGTGGTCAGCCTCTTCACGAAAAAGCAGGCTGCGGAGGAAGTGGATGCCATGTTCAACTGCTACGACGTCCGTGTATCCGTACGTCAGACGGAGGCGCTGGACTGAGTGTCGGGCCGTGTTTGACTTGACTGCGTGCCAAATACGCTTGTCTGATCGTCAAAGACGCTTTACTCTTAAACTCAACGCTGGTGTTTTTCGCAATGCAGTGAAAAAACACCGGCGTTTTGGTTTTCGGTTCGTTGCTGGCTTATCAGAACGCAGGTGTTTTCAGCTGGGTTGGGGAGAAACACCAGCATTGCAAAATATGGGTCTCTGTTGGCCTAACAGAACGCTGGTGTATTCAGTCTGTTTGTTGAGAAACACTGGCGTTGAGAGAATCAGGTTTCTGCTGACTCATCCGGACGCAGGTGTTTTCAGCTCATTTGTTAAGAAACACCGGCGTTGTGCGATGAAGGAGAATCCGGATTCACTTTTTCGGTAAATCTTGGTAAAATGAAACTATGAGTTTGAGCGATCCGAAGAACAACAGAATATTAAAGTCAAAGCATCGGCCAGCTTTTGCGCCGACAGGGCTGCTGGTGATCTGCCTGCTGGTGTGCGTACTTGGAGTCGGTCTTATGGCATTGACTGGATGTGCCGGAGAAGGCAGCGATGGCCAGAATGGCAGGAATCAGACTGCAGTAAACACTGAAGCCCAGAGCCCGGATCTGGAATACCACGACAATGGATACGGAACCATCTTCGTGAAGGGGACCCGGATCGAGCATCCGGCGGATACGTCCACCAGCATCGTGGTGGACTGGAGCAGGGAGCCGGCGGCCAAAGCGTCACAGAATCTGAAATATACAGAGAAAAAGGGAATCGTCTACAGCCGGAGCGTCTATACCGACGGCAGGGACAAAGGCAGGCCATTGGATCTGCATCTGAATCTGAAGGTTCCGGCCGGGGAGGCCGCGGACTCTGATGCGAAGGGCTCCGCGGGTCCCGGAGAGGCTCTCCACCCCGTGGTGATCCTGGTGCCGGGGGGCGGTTTCATTTCCTGCCGGATCGACAACAAGTACGAGGAAGTCCAGAAATACCTGGTCCAGGCCGGCTACGCGGTGGCCATCATGGAATACCACATCATCGGACAGGGCCGGTACATGGACGCGGCGAAGGACGTGCGGCATGCCATTCAATGGGTGAGAAAAGAGGGGCCGGTCTACGGACTGGACCCGGACCGGATCGCGCTCATCGGCAATTCCGGCGGCGGTTATGTGGCGGCCCTGGCGGCCTGTAAGAACGGGAAGCATATCCGAAGCGTGGTCAATTTTTACGGCCTTTCGGATCTTCTGAACAACAAGGCCGACTATGAGGATGCGGCCGTAGAGGCCCATCACAAGGCAGACAGCTCTGACAGCCAGTTCGTGAACGGGGTCCTGAGCGGCAGGAGCCTGACGGATGATCTGAAAGAGGCGGCCAAGGCTGATCCGGCATCCTATATCGACGGGGATGAACCGCCGTTTCTGCATCTTCATGGAGACCAGGACCTCCTGGTCTCCCCCAGCCAGTCTTTGCATCTGCATGAGGCGCTGCGGAAGGCGGGGGTGGACTCCACCCGGTATGTGGCGGAAGGCGCCGGGCATGGGGACAAGGCGTTTCGGACCCGGGCGGCCATGGATACGGTGATAGAATTTCTGAACGCAACCACAGGAAAGTTTCAGGTACAGAGGAAGAATCAAAAATGACCATCGACTACAAAAGAGAAGTAACCATGGATCCTTCGGGTTTTGTGATCCTGGGGGATTATATTCCCGGACTGGTTCAGGAGATCCGTTATAGTTCCACTTACAACTTCGTGGGGGATCGGATCGACGGCTATGAAGAGCCCATTGCCCTCCTGACGGTGGAGG
>CAMNJK010000142.1 GCA_946541435.1 uncultured Bacillota bacterium | reverse complement strand
GGCCACAAGGGCCAGAAGGCCAGGAGCGGCGCTCCCAGGCCCGGCTTCGAAGGCGGCCAGATGCCCCTGTACAGAAGACTCCCCAAGAGAGGCTTCACCTGCTACAACACCAAGGACATCGTGACACTCAATATCAAGTCTCTGGAGAGATTTGAGGACGGCGCAGTTGTCGACGAGCAGGCCCTGCTGGAGAGCAGAGCTGTCAGCAAGATCGGCGACGGTGTCAAGATCGTTGGCAATGCAGACCTTTCCAAGAAGCTGACCGTCAAGGTCACTGCCTTCAGTGCTGCAGCCAAGGAAAAGATCGAGGCAGCCGGCGGCACAGCCGAAGTGATCGGCAAGTAATATACTGCTGGTCTGAAAGAGAAATCGACACGCCATATCGGGCTCTGGGCCCGGTATGGCTTGCCCTTTATTCACCCGGGATATCTTTTACGCAAGATAAGGATCTGCAGACTGCCTGGAATATCCTGAGGAAGGTCTGGTCCGGACGACAGGGTCTGTGGTTTTGAGACCGGCGGCCGGAAGACTGTTACGGGATCCGATCAGGCTGCAGAGACCTGTCAAAGGCTCATTTTCCGACCCGGGTCAGAGGGAGAATTATTTCGGAAAGGCCCAATAGAATGTTTGACTCGATCAAGAATGTTTTTAGAGTAAAAGAGATCAGGATGAAGCTCCTGTTCACTTTCCTGATGATGATCGTCATCCGCTTCGGCTGTCAGCTTCCCGTTCCGGGCGTTGACAGAAACTACTTCGCGGACTGGTTTGCCCAGCAGACCGGCGATGCCTTCAGCTTTGTGGACGCTTTTACGGGCGGCTCCTTCCTGAACATGTCCATACTCGCGCTGAATATTACACCCTACATCACATCCTCCATCATCATCCAGCTGCTGACGATCGCCATTCCCAAACTGGAAGAGCTGCAGCGGGAGGGTGAAGAGGGAAGGAAGATGATGACGGCCATTACCCGTTACGTGACGGTGGCACTCGCGCTTCTGGAATCCTCCGCCATGGCCATCGGCTTCGGCCGCCAGGGCCTGCTGCAGGAATTCAACGCCCTCAACGTGATCATGGTCATCGCGACCCTGACCGCAGGCAGCGCCTTCCTGATGTGGATCGGTGAACAGATCACCGTCAAGGGAATCGGCAATGGTATTTCCATTGTCCTGTGCATCAACATTGTGTCCAGGATGCCCCAGGACATCGCCGCCCTCTTCACGCAGTTCGTCGTCGGCAAAAATGTCGCATTCGGCGCACTCGCAGCTGTGATCATCATCGCAGTGATCCTGGTGATGGTCATCCTGGTCATCCTGCTCAACGACGCCGAGCGCAAGATCCCTGTGTCCTATGCACAGAAGCTTGGCGGCAGACGGTTTACGGCGGGACAGACCTCCGTCATTCCCCTCAAGGTGAATACGGCAGGCGTCATGCCCATCATCTTTGCCTCCTCCCTGATGGAATTCCCCGGCATCATCTCGACGCTGGCAGGCTACAAGGGAACCGGCATCTGGTCGGAGGTCCTCCGCTATCTGAGCTCCTCCTACTGGTGCAACCCCACCTATATCAGGTACACGGCAGGTCTCCTGCTCTACATCCTGCTCCTGATCTTCTTCGCTTACTTCTACACCTCGATCACCTTCAACCCGATCGAGATCGCGGATAACCTGAAGAAGCGCGGCGGATTTATCCCCGGCATCCGTCCGGGCCGGCCGACCAGCGATTATCTGAACAGGATCCTGAATTACATCATTTTCATCGGCGCGGTCGGTCTGACGATCGTCGGTATCCTGCCCTTTATCTTCCGCGGCGTCTTCAACGCCTCGATCTCCTTTGGCGGGACCAGCCTGATCATCGTCGTGAGCGTTGTGCTCGAGACCATCAAGCAGGTGGAATCCATGATGCTTGTGAGGAACTACAAAGGCTTCCTCAACGACTAAAAATCGTCCATCCGAAGGCGGCGGCACTGCCGGGTCCCTTGTGTCCCGCAGGGCATCTGTTCCGCCTTCGGATATTGTGTTATTATAAGACTGATAAAATTTCAGACGCAGTTTTATCACCGGTCATGCCTGTGCGCGGCGAGCGCTCCGGCACAGTCGGGAAAAACGAACAGGACCACCGGCATTCCAGATGGAGGTATCATATGAAAATCGTTATGCTCGGAGCACCCGGAGCGGGTAAGGGAACGCAGGCACAGATGATGGCAGAGAAGTTCGGACTTCCCCACATCTCCACAGGAGACATTTTCCGCGCAAATATCAAGAACGGCACGGAACTCGGAAAAAAGGCGAAGGCATTCATGGATGCCGGTCAGCTTGTCCCCGATGAACTGACGGTTGAACTGCTGCTCGACAGAGTGAAGGCAGATGACTGCGCAAAGGGCTATATCCTGGACGGGTTCCCCCGCACCATTCCCCAGGCGCAGGTCCTGACGGATACCCTGGCAAAGACCGGCGAGCAGATCGATTACGCCATCGACGTGGATGTGCCGGATGAAAACATCGTGGCCCGCATGAGCGGCCGTCGTTCCTGCCCCAAGTGCGGCGCTTCCTATCACATCACCTTCATTCCCCCGAAGAAGGAAGGAATCTGTGACAGCTGCGGAAGCGAACTGATCCAGCGAGAGGACGACAAGCCCGAGACTGTTCAGAACAGACTGTCCGTCTACCACGACCAGACCCAGCCTCTCATTGATTTTTACAGGGAGAAGGGAGTCCTTCGCACCGTAGACGGCACAAAGGATATGAAGGAAGTCTTCCAGGCGATCTGCTCGATCCTGGAAGCCTGAACCAGATTTGGAGGAAAATAGTCTATATGTCAAAAGCAGATGTCATCGAACTTGAAGGAATCGTAACGGAGAAGCTCCCCAACACCATGTTCAAGGTGAAGCTGGAAAACGGCGCCATCATTCTCGCCCACATCAGCGGCAAGCTCCGTCAGAACTTCATCCGCATCCTTCCCGGAGACAAGGTCACTCTGGAAATGTCCACCTACGATCTGACCAAGGGCAGGATCATCTGGAGAGACAAGTAAGCCGGCGCGATGCAGGCAGGCGGATCCGATGGATATTCCTGAGAATTCCGGAGGTCAGGGAAGACGGATCGATCCCTTCCGCAAAAGAGAAACAAAAAAGGGCAGCCCGGGGCCGTCAGTACGGCGGACGGGCTGCCCTTTGCTCCTTTCCGGGACCGCTGCCTGCTGGATCCCGCCGCAGGAGCATTTCCCGGCAGGAGCCTCCCGGAAACCTGCCCGGAGGAAAGAAAAAAGCCGGACGGACAGTCGGACCGGGTACTGAAATTTATACAAAAAAAGATTGCATTATAAAATCCTGTGTGATAATATATTTTGGTCTGTAAATGAGCAGGGGGAAACCCTTGCTCAATTGTCCTGTCTTAAACCGTATCTACGCATTTCAAGGGACGGGGTGATTTCGGACTTACTTAGTAACAGGTTCCGCGAACCGTCGCGGACCATTCACGAAAGGAGTAGGAGATGAAGGTTAGAGCTTCCGTGAAGCCTATGTGCGACAAGTGCAAGGTCATCAAGCGCAAAGGCATCGTCAGGATCATCTGCGAGAATCCGAAACACAAACAGAGGCAGGGTTGAGCGAGCTAGTATTGCTCTGATCATAGATTCGATGGCGTCCCATTAACCCGGGTCGGACAGACCGGGACGCACATTACTCTTTGATACCATGCCGATGTACATGGGCCTGGAGACAGGTTCATGATCGCAGTGGAAAGACCGGCCTGCAGCCGGTTGGGCCCGAACGTATGAGAGGCATCCGGCCCCGGATCGATTCCGGCGGCAGAGAGGCTGATCCAAATACCTCTTCCGGCCCCAGTCAATCAGTAATCGCAGTGACACAGAGGACCGCAGGGATCCGGGAACAGACAGATCCGGCGGCCGCCGCATTCAGAGATGACGGCTATGTGTCCTGCAGGAGAAAAATGTAGAAGGAGAGTTTTTACAATGGCTCGTATCGCAGGTGTAGATTTACCCAGAGACAAGCGCGTTGAGATCGGCCTGACCAGCATCTATGGCATCGGCCGCACATCCGCAACAAAGATCGTCGAGAAGGCAGGCGTCAATCCTGATACCAGGTGCAGAGACCTGACCGACGAAGAAGTCAAGAAGCTCAGCGAAGTCATCGCTGAGGAGTACATGGTCGAAGGTGACCTCCGCAGAGAAGTCGCCATGAACATCAAGCGTCTGACTGAGATCGGCTGCTACAGAGGCATCCGTCACAGAAGAGGCCTCCCTGTCCGCGGTCAGAAGACAAAGACCAACGCGAGAACCAGGAAGGGTCCCAAGAAGACCATCGCAAACAAGAAGAAATAATCACATTGAAAATCTTCGCCCTGCCGCATGAAGAACTCAGGGCCGGGGCGGAAGAATTACCACTATTGGGAAAGAAAGTAGGTTAGTTTTATGGCAAAGCAGACAAGTGCTTCCAGAAGGAAGCAGGTAAGACGTGTCAAGAAAAACGTTGAACGCGGACAGGCGCACATCCAGTCCTCTTTTAATAACACAATCGTTACCCTGACAGATACACAGGGCAACGCTCT
Organism: uncultured Bacillota bacterium; assembly: GCA_946541435.1. Lineage (GTDB taxonomy): Bacteria > Bacillota > Clostridia > Peptostreptococcales > Anaerovoracaceae > Lentihominibacter. The sequence continues at coordinate 140 of CAMNJK010000142.1, read as the reverse complement.
GAGCTGGGCAAGTGCAGGCGGTCTTGGTTTTAAAGGTTCAAGGAAATCTACTCCCTATGCAGCTCAGATGGCTGCAGAGACGGCTACAAAGGCAGCGCTCATCCACGGGCTGAAGGCTGTCGATGTCTTCGTCAAGGGAC
>CAMNJK010000141.1 GCA_946541435.1 uncultured Bacillota bacterium | reverse complement strand
CTGCATCACGGCAAAGCCCGCCGTACTGCGGCTTGCCACGGGGATCAGGAACAAAGTCCACAGGGGTGCATTCCCTCCGATACTGCTCATGCAGGCATACCAGGTCAGCATCAGGAATACCACCGTCACCACGGCGAAGGCGCCAACATGGGAGTCCTTCAGGATCCGCTGGCGGTCCTCCAGGGGCCGGCGGGACATGATGGCGTCATTGCAGTCCATGAACCCGTCCAGATGCATGAACCCGCAGCTGGCAAACAGGAAGTAGACGCAGGCGATGGCCTGCAGCGCCGGGGGCACGGATACCGGTCCGAAGCTGATCTCTCCAAGAACCCAGTACAGCAGCACCCAAAGTCCGCCCACCACCGCACCGATGGAAGGCAGGAACGCAAGCATCATGTTCTTCAGTTCATTGTCCCATCTCTTATATGGGCATGGCAGCGTGAGGAAGTTACCCCAGGCCATGAAAAAAGCGATCACGAATTTCACAGTTCTCTCTCCTGGAAGTTTCCGAAGCAGACTTCGATCACCTTGTCGCAGGCAGCCGCGACAGCGCGGTCGCAGGCCGCAAGGGAGCGGCGGTAGTTTTCCGTCATGTCGTCGAAGTCCCGGGCATCGGAATAAATATAGTCGGATACGAATACGGTGTTTCCCGTCCGGCGGGCGAATTCCACCAGGTCCCGGGCCACACGCTCTCCGGCATCCGCATCATAGGTCCCGTCCGGGCGGAACATCTCATTGGACAAAAGCGCCGTAACACTGTCCATGAGAAAAGCGCCCCGGGGGTCCACTCCGGGCTTGTCCAGGCAGCCGGGAAGATCCAGCCCCTGCTCCAGAGTCTCAAACCCCCAGCCGTCCCGGTCTGCGATATGCCGCCGGATCCGTTCCTGATCCTCTTCATCTGTGGGGATCATTGTCGCAATATAGTATAGTGGCACATTCTGTTCTCTGGCCATATCACGGGCCAGCTCCTGTGCATGATAAGACTTGCCGTTCTTGCAGCCTCCGCTGATAAAAATATTCATCAGAAGAAGTTTCCTTTCTTAATGTCTTCCAGATATTCCGCATCGATGGCTCCCTCGTCCAGGGTCTTCATCAGTGACATGGTGGCGCAGGCCGCCTCGATGATCTTGAATGCGATGGGGCATCCGCTGCCCTCGCCCAGGCGCATGCCCAGGTCGAACATGGGCTTCAGGCCCAGCCGCTCCATGGCAGTGACATAGCCGATCTCTGTGGATTTATGAGATGCAAACATATATGCGGTTACTGTCGGATTGAATTCTCTGGCCATGCATGCCGCCACGATGGAGATGAATCCGTCGATGACCACGGGAATGTGATTCTTCGCCGCGCCCAGGAAGCACCCTACCATGGCGCAGATGTCAAATCCTCCGATGTTTGCCAGTTTGTCGATGGGGTCCATATCCTTGCAGCGCCGGCTTGCCTCGCCAACGATGCGGACTTTGGCCTCCAGTCCCTCATTGTTCAGGCCGCCGCCCCGGCCCACCAGGTCTGCGGGGTCCACCCCCGTCAGCGCCCCCAGAAGGCAGGAGCTGGTGGTGGTGTTTCCGATGCCCATCTCTCCGATGCCGCAAAGGTCCACTCCCGCCGCCTTCATGGCGTCGGCTGCTTCGAATCCGGTGAGCAGGCCCTGCACGGCCTGTTCCCGCGTCATGGCCGGCTCCTTGGCCAGGTTCTTCGTTCCCCGGCCCAGCCTGCGGTCTACGATCTGCACCGGGATCTCTCCTTCCCCGGTGAGCATCTTATCCGTATACAAAGCCTCGGGAATGTCCATCGCCACTCCCATATCCACTACCAGAAGGTCCAGGTCGAAATACCGCACCTGAGAGCTGACGCCCGTGATCCGGCGGGTGAAGTTGATGGTCTGCGCCATGGTGACCTGCTGGGGTGCGGAGGCGACGCCTTCCACCACCACGCCGTTGTCTGCGCTGAACAGTGCAATGCATTCCTTCTTCGGCTCGTTCCCAGTGACGTTTCCGGTGATGCCCGCCATCTTGATGGAGATATCCTCCAGCTTGCCCAGACTTCCGGGGACCTTCGCCAGGACTACCTGACGTTCCTTTGCTTTCTCTATCGCATCCTGATCCGGTTCCTCGATCTGTGAAGCCAGATCCCAGACTCTTTCTTCCTGTGTCATAATGACCTCCTGCTTTTGTATAAGATACAAACATCTTATCATATTTTTATGCGGAAAAAAAGTCAGGCCGCTTGTAAATATCCTGCCTTTTCAATATAATAATGACAGAGATAATGAATTGAAATGAAAGAGGTAACGACATGAGTAAGAGAGCACGAGCAAATGTCATGCTGTTCATCACGGCATTCATCTGGGGATCCGCATTCGTTGCCCAGAAGGTGGGCGCTGACATCGGAACCTTTACCTATAACGGAATACGAACCTTCATCGGCGGACTGACACTGATCCCGGTGATCCTGATCATGGATTCCATGAAGAAGAAAAAGAATCCGGTGGACGACCGGACGGAGGAAGAAAAGAAGAAGGACCGGAAGATGTGGATCGTAGGCGGGATCTGCTGCGGTACGGCTTTGTTCGTGGCATCCACCCTGCAGCAGTACGGCATCTACTTCACCACCGCCGGTAACGCCGGCTTCATCACAGCCCTGTACTGCATCATCGTCCCCTTCCTGTCCCTGTTCCTGGGCAAGAAGATCAAACCCATGGTCTGGGTGGCCGTAGTCCTGGGCGTTATCGGGCTGTACCTTTTGTGCATCAACCCGGCAGAAGGATTCCACCTGCAGAAGGGCGACTTCTTCGTCCTGCTGTGCGCCTTCGCCTTCGCATGCCACATCATGGTCATCGACTATTTCTCGCCCAAGACCGACGGAGTCAAACTCTCCTGCGTACAGTTCCTCTGGGCAGGGGCGATCGGCATCATACTGATGTTCATCTTTGAGCCTGTGAACATCTCCGCTATTCTGGCGTACTGGTTCCCGATCCTGTATGCCGGCATCCTGTCCTGCGGCCTCGCCTACACACTGCAGGTGGTGGCACAGGCTGACGCCAATCCGACGGAAGCATCCCTGATCCTGTGTCTGGAATCGGTCTTCGCCGTTATTACCGGCGCAGTGATCCTTGGCGAGAGCATGCACATGAGAGGTTATCTGGGATGTGCGCTGATCCTTGGCGCAGTGATCCTTTCCCAGCTTCCTTCCAAGGAGGAACGGCTGGCAGCGAAGAATTAACATAATAACTGGTTGAAAAATGCGCACGGAACGAATATAATAGTTCCGTGCTGTTTTTTTATTTACGAAACAAGGAGTAATGATAATGGAAAATTTCTTTAAACTGAAGGAACTTGGTACGGACACCCGGACAGAGCTTCGGGCGGGTCTCACCACATTCCTGGCAATGGCCTACATTCTGGCTGTTAACCCGAATATTCTTTCCGCGTCCGGCATGGACAGCGGTGCGATCTTCACGGCGACCGCCGTATCCGCCGCATTTGCCACGCTGATCATGGCACTCTACGCCAACTACCCCATCGTGCTGGCATCCGGCATGGGACTGAATGCGTACTTTGCTTACAGTGTCTGCGCCACTCTGGGAGCCCAGGGTGTGAACGATCCCTTCAAGGTCGCTCTGGCTGCAGTCCTGTGCGAAGGTATCGTATTCATCCTGCTGTCCTTCACCAACTTCCGTGAGAAGCTGGTCAATGACATCCCGACGAACCTGAAGTACGGTATCACCACCGGTATCGGCCTCTTCATCATGATCGTCGGTCTGGAAGGCGCCGGCATCGTGGTCATCGATGAATCCACCGTAGTGGCCATGGGTAATGTGGGCTCTCCACAGTTCATCCTGGCCATGGTAGGTCTGATCATCATTGCCGTGATGTATCACTATAACGTCGGCGGCGCCATCCTCTATGGTATCCTGATCACCTGGGGTCTGGGCATGATCGCACAGGTCACAGGCTGGTATGCAGTGGATCCGGAGAACGGAGTCTACTCCCTCTTCCCGGACTTCTCCCACGGCATCCATATCGAGAAGATGAACATGTTCGCCTTTGACTTCCACTGGATCAGTCATAACATCATGGACTTCATCGTCATCATCTTCTCCTTCCTCTTTGTGGATATCTTCGACACCGTTGGAACTCTGATCGGCGTCGCATCCAAGGGAAATCTGCTGGATGACGAGGGCAAGCTGCCCCGGGCCAAGCAGGCTCTGCTGGCAGACGCTCTGGGTACCGTAGCCGGAGCCTGCATGGGAACTTCTACTGTAACGTCCTATGTGGAATCCAGCGCAGGCGTATCCGCAGGCGGCCGGACTGGTCTCACTGCACTGACCTCCGCTGTGCTGTTCCTGCTGGCGCTGTTCCTGTCTCCGATCTTCCTGGCGATCCCGAGCTTCGCTACGACACCGGCACTGATCTGGGTCGGATTCCTGATGTTCAGCTCCGTTACCAAGATGGATTTCGAAGGGGATATCGCAGACGTGGTATCCGGATTCATGGCAGTGACCATCATGCCCTTCACCTATTACATCGCAAACGGACTCATGTTCGGTATGCTGAGCTGGGTACTGCTGAAGGTCTTCACCGGCAAGATCAAAGACGTCTCTGCGATCATGTGGATCTGCTTCGTGCTCTTCGCATTCCGTATCGCAACACTGATATAGTAACGATTGCTGCAGTGGTGGCAAAATCGTGTTTTGGTGGTGGGTTTCCCACC
>CAMNJK010000140.1 GCA_946541435.1 uncultured Bacillota bacterium | reverse complement strand
GCAAGGTGGGCTTCCTTCAGGTGCATCTCTATCGGCCCTTCTCCGCGAAACATTTCCTGGCAGGGATCCCGGAGACCGTCGAACGCATCGCTGTGCTGGACCGCTGCAAGGACATGGGCGCCCTGGGCGAGCCTCTGTATGAGGATGTCTGCACCGCCGTGTTCAAGGCCAAGCGCCACATCGACATCTACGGCGGACGCTACGGACTCAGCTCCAAGGATACGGATCCGGCCCAGATCGTGGCGGCCTTCGACAACCTGATCGCGGACGAACCCATCGACGGATTCACCATCGGCATCGTGGATGACCTGACCTTCAAGTCACTGAAGACCAAGCCCTTCACCCTCCAGGGCGATGACACCACCGAGTGCAAATTCTGGGGCCTGGGCGGTGACGGAACGGTAGGAGCCAACAAGAGCACCGTAGAGATCATCAACAACACCACAGACCTGTACGGACAGGCCTATTTCGAATACGACGCCAAGAAGACCCTGGGAACCACCAAATCCCATCTGCGGTTCAGCAAGAATCCGATCCGCAGCTCCTACTACGTCAAGCAGGCGGACTTTGTCGCCTGCCACAACCACCACTTCCTGGACGACTACCGGATCATCGAGGAGATCAAGCCGGGCGGAACCCTGCTGATCGACTGCCCCTGGTCGCCGGAGGACGTACCTAAGGAACTGTGGCCCTCGGACAAGAAGCTGCTGGCGGAGAAGAACATCAATCTCTATATCATCAACGCCACGAAGATCGCGAATGATCTGGGGCTGGGCAGCCACAAGAATTCCATCCTGCAGGCGGCATTCTTCACCATCACCGGTGTCATTCCGGTGGGGCAGGCCGTCTCCGAGATGATCAAGGCAGTCAAGAGCAAGTACCGGTCCAAGGGCAACACCGTGGTCCAGAAGAACATCCAGGCGGTGGAAGCCGGCGTGGAAGGTTTCGTGAAGGTGGATGTGGATCCCGCATGGGTGGACATCGACGTTCCGGAAGAGATGGAAGATGAGAGCAGACCCTGGATGATCCGCAACATCGTGGATCCCATCAACCGTCAGCAGGGTGATGACCTGCCCACCAGCATCCTGGCCACCATGAAGGACGGCCAGATCGAGATGGGCGTCACAGCCTGGGAAAAGCGGGGTCTGGCAGTCTTCGTGCCCGAATGGAAGGCGGATCTCTGCAACCAGTGCAACCGCTGCGCCTTTGTCTGCCCCCATGCGGCCATCCGTCCCTATATCCTCAACGCCGAGGAGCGGGCCAATGCGCCCAAGGGATTTGACGTGGCGCCCCTGCGCAGCTACAAGTCAAAGGATGATAACAAGCTTTACTACAGCCTGCAGATCTCCCAGTACGACTGCACCGGCTGCGGCAGCTGCGTACCGGTCTGTCCGGCAAGGGACAAGGCCATCGAGATGAAACCGGCCAATCCCACGGGCGAATCCCAGACCCGGTGGGAATATGCCCTGAATCTCTCCGACAAGGGCGATCTCTTCTCGCCTTACTCCGTGAAGGGAAGCCAGTTCCGCCAGCCTTTGGTAGAGTTCTCCGCGGCCTGCGCGGGATGCGGCGAGACGCCTTACGCCAAGCTGCTGACCCAGCTGTTCGGAGCACAGATCTACTGGGCCAACGGCACCGGATGCTCCCAGGCCTGGGGCAGCGGTATGCCGGGGATCCCCTACTGCAAGAACAAGCGGGGCTACGGCGTGGCCTGGACCAACTCCCTGTTCGAGAACAACGCGGAGCTGGCCCTGGGCATGCTCCTGTCCGTGCGCCAGCAGCGTGAGAAGCTGAAGGAGCAGGTGCTGGAATATATCGAAGAGACCCGCAGCGAATACGCCATCGACTGGATCGATACCTACGATGACATCGACGCATCCAGAGAGGCGACAGACCTTCTGGTGGCGGAGCTGGAGGAGATGGCGGTGGAAGACGCCTTCCAGCATGACCTGAAGCCCAGATCATTTGAGCTGGCCCGGAAGATCCTCCGCCGCAAGGACTACCTCTGCAAGAAGAGCTTCTGGATGTACGGGGGCGACGGCTGGGCCTATGACATCGGCTACGGCGGTCTGGACCACGTCATCGCCACCGGCGAGGACATCAACGTCTTCATCATCGATAACGAAGTCTATTCCAACACCGGCGGACAGAGCTCCAAGGCGACCCCCCTGGGCGCCGTCGCGGAGTTCCAGGCCTCGGGCAAGAAGACCCGGAAGAAGGACATCGCCCAGATCCTGAAGACCTACGGGGATGTCTATGTGGCTTCCGTGGCCATGGGCGCGGACATGAACCAGCTGATCAAGGCCATCCGTGAAGCGGAGGAGCACAAGGGTCCCTCCGTGATCGTTGCCTATACGCCGTGTACGGTCCACGGGATCAAGCGGGGCATGAACAACGTGCAGGAAGAGATGAAGCGGGCGGTGGAATCCGGCTACTGGCCTCTCTACCGGTACAACCCGGACAAGGAAGAGAACAAGATGTGCGTGGACTGCAAGGCGCCCTGCATGGCTTACGAGGACTTCCTGGACGGGGAGAACCGCTACGCCGCGCTGAAGATCACCTTCCCGGAGAACGCGGAGAAGCTCTTCAGGACTGCTTCCGAGGATGCCATCAACCGCTACAACCGGTTCAAGGCCCAGGAGGATGAGAAATAGAATAGTTTAAAATAATAAAGCTGCTGTCATGGACATGAGACGATGTCCGGCAGCAGCTTTTTTCAGATGTGATGGATCGATGCCCGCGGGGCAGTCCGGTGGCAGATCAGTCCGCCGCCCGGTAGACGATGTCCAGCAGGACTTCGTAATCATGCTGGGTCATGGGCCGGGGGTTGTCCTCGTTGGAGCCGTTGTTCACGGACATCTCCGCCAGCTTCGGGAAGTCGGCGGGATCCGGATCCAGAGATGCAAAGGCTGGCAGGTGCACGTCTTTTGTCAGCTGTTTGACAAAAGCCACGGCCTTTTTCGCGCCTTCTTCCTCCGTGTCCCAGGTCAGGCCCATGGCAGTGGCCACCCGGGCATAGCGGTCCGTGCAGTAATCCATGTTGTATTCCATGACGTAGGGAAGAAAGATGGCGTTACATGTGCCGTGGGGCAGGTCATACATGCTGCCCAGGGCTTCCGCGATGCAGTGGACGGAGGCCACGTCGGAGTGGCTGAAGGACATGCCGCCCAGCATGCTGGCCATGAGCATGTTGCTGCGGGCCTCCAGGTCCGAGCCGTCCTCCACCGCCCTGACCAGGTTTTGCGCGATCAGCTCGATGGAATACAGGGCCGCGGCGTCACCGATGGGCTCACTGTTCACTGCGGTGAAGCCTTCGATGGCGTGGGTCAGGGCGTCCACCCCGGTGGTGGCGGTGACCATGGGCGGGACACTCAGGGTCAGCTCAGGATCGCAGACCGCCGTGGTGGCAGCGGTGAAGGGACTCTTGATGGTCATCTTGTATTTGTTTTTCGTGTCGGTGATGACAGAGGAGAAGGTGATCTCGCTGCCGGTGCCGGAGGTGGTGGGGACGGTGATCAGGGGCGGTCCCTGAAGAGTGGCCGCGGTCTTTCCTTCATAGGGCTTGATGAACTCCGCGTCATGGGCCAGGAGCACGCCGATGGCTTTGGCGCAGTCGATGGGGCTGCCGCCGCCCACCGCCACCATGCAGTCCGCGCCGATGCTCCGGGCGGCCCGTGCTCCGTCCTCCGCGTTCACGTCCTTGGGGTTTGCTTCCACGCCGTCATATACTGTATAGGGGATCCCGGCTGCGTCCAGCAGATCCGTGACCTTTCCGGCGATGCCGGCCGCCATGATGCCCTTGTCCGTGACCACCAGGACTTTGGTGCCGCCGGCTGCCGTGACCTCTTTGGCCAGGTTTTGCAGGACGCCGCATCCGTAGACGATCTTGGTCGGGAGGGTAAATTCGAAGGGGTTCATGCATTTGTAATCCATGGGTCATCTCCTTGTTCTGTTGAAAAGCTTTGAGTATGGAGATACTATACCACAATTTTCAGTTTATTTGTGGTATGATATACCGGAATCAGAGATATCAACTCGCAGGAGGATAAGAAAATGGTTAATGAGACAATCAGAAAACTGGAACTGATGCGGAACCAGAAACTGGCCCGGAAAGTGATCAAGGGGCTGGAGAGCCGGAATATGACCGGGTATTACGCGGACAGCGCGGAAGAGGCGCTTCAGCAGGCGCTGGACCTGATTCCGGCGGGCAGTTCCGTGACCATGGGCGGCTGCATGAGCGCGCACCAGATCGGGCTGGTGCAGGCCCTGAAGGACGGCGATTATAATTTCATCGACCGGGACGAGATCGAGGATAAGCGGGCGGCCATGCTGGCGGCCTATGATGCGGATTTCTATCTGGCGTCCGTAAACGGCATGACCGAGGACGGCCAGCTGGTCAATATCGACGGCAACGCCAACCGCGTCTCCGCCATCGCCCAGGGACCGAAACAGGTGATCTTCATCGTGGGCATGAACAAGGTCTGCGATGATCTGGACGGGGCCATGAAGCGGGCCCGGAACGTGGCGGCGCCCATCAATGCCCAGCGTTTTGATCTGCAGACGCCCTGCGTGAAGACCGGCTCCTGCATGGACTGCAAGATCCCGGACACCGTCTGCTGTCAGTTCCTGATCACCCGGTATTCCAAGCATCCGGGCCGGATCCATGTGATTCTGGTGGGAGAGTCGCTGGGGTTCTAGGTTTTTTGAGGTTAGGGTTGATTAATCA
>CAMNJK010000139.1 GCA_946541435.1 uncultured Bacillota bacterium | reverse complement strand
CCGGGCGTCATCGGCGGATGCGAAGAGACCACGACCGGCATCATCCGTCTGGAGGCCATGAACCGCGAGGGCAAGCTTGCATTTCCGATGGTGCGCGTCAACAACGCCATGATGAAACATTTCTTTGACAACCGCTACGGCACGGGCCAGTCCGTGTGGGACGGCATCAACCGTACCACCAACCTGATCGTCGCCGGCAAGATCGTCGTTGTCGCAGGCTACGGCTGGTGCGGCAAGGGCGTTGCGATGAGAGCGAAAGGCCTCGGCGCAAGAGTCATCGTCACCGAGATCAATCCGGTCCGCGCGATCGAAGCGATCATGGACGGCTTCGATGTCATGCCGATGGCAGACGCGGCGAAGCTCGGCGACTTCTTCATCACCGTGACCGGCTGCGACAAGGTTATCGACGAAGAAGACTTTGCCAACATGAAGGACGGAGCTGTACTGTGCAACGCCGGTCATTTCGACTGCGAGATCGACATCGCATGGCTCAGAGAGCATGCAGTGGAGACAGCACCGATGCGCGACAACATCATAGGCTACAAGCTTCAGACCGGAGCCTGGGTCTACGTCCTGGGCGAGGGAAGACTGGTCAACCTGGCCTGCGGAGACGGACATCCCGCAGAGATCATGGACATGTCATTTGCCATCCAGGCACTCAGCGCCAAATACCTGATCGAGCATCAGGGGCAGCTGACGGAGAAACTGATCGACGTACCGGAAGAAGTCGATATGGAAGTTGCCGAGAAGAAACTTGCCTTCCTGGGCAAGAGCATCGATGTGCTGACGCCGGAGCAGGAGAAGTACCTGAACGAGTCCGGCATCTGAATTAGTGCGGAAAGGACAGGAATGACATGATTCCATTTGACGAAGAGGGATTTAAAAACGCGGTTGAGACCACGCTGAAACCATGGCTGGCAGAAACTGTCACAGGCGGTAAATTCACCAGCTTTGACGGTGCCAGGATCCAGTACTATCGCGCGCTGAACCCAAACGCGAAGGCAGTGATCGTTATGGTCCACGGATTCTGCGAGTTCTTCGGGAAGTTCCACGAGCCTGCTTACAATTTCTGGGAAAATGGATATTCCGTTTATTTTATCGAGCAGAGAGGCCACGGCGGATCGGATCGCTCGGTGAAAGAGTATGATCACGTTGATGTATCAGATTTCTCCGAGTATGTGGAAGACCTGAAGGTATTTCTCGACAAAGTGGTACTGGCGGAGACGCAGGGCCTGTTCACCCGGGCGGCCGTCGCCGGGGGCGCGGGCATGATGTCTGCGCGGGGCGGGAACAAACTTCCCGTCTTCCTGTACGCCCATTCCATGGGCGGCTGCGTGTCCACCCTGTTCCTCGAGAGGCACCCGGAATATTTCAAAGCTGCGGTCCTCAGCTCGCCTATGCTGAAAATGACCTTCGGCAATATTCCTCTGTGGCAGGTGAAGGCCCTGATGACGACATCAAAACTTCTCAGGTGGGACGAGAAGACCATGCCGGGGCAGAATGATTTTGATCCGGGCAAGCCGGACTTCGAGGGCAGCGCGACCCTGTCCAGAGCCAGGTTCGAATACCAGTGGAACCTCAGAGTTGACCCTGCAAGCAAAGGCCTGTACACCATGAACGGCGGCACATACCGTTGGGGAAGGGCCGCGTGGAAAGCAACGCAGGAACTGCTCAAAGACGAAGATAAGATCAAGATCCCGGTCCTGGTGTGCCAGGCGGGCATTGACGCGTTCGTCGACAACGAAGGACAGGATCATTTCGCCCAGACAGCGCCAAACGCGAAACTTGTAAGATTCCCGAAGGCAAAGCACGAGATCTACGCATCCGGCGGAAAGATCCAGGAGCAGTACTTCCGGGAAGTGATAAGCTTCTATGATTCATTTGTAAAATGAGGCAAGGTATCGCAGAGAAAAGATGGCGTCGGAACAACAAGACGCATTGGATAGAACAGGACATCACAGGAAAGACATAACACTACAGAGATAACACCACAGAGACAAAAACATTACTTGACTGACCATACATCTGAAGATGGGGATTGCATAAAATGCAGAAGATGGATAGGACGAATAACATCGACAGATCGGGAGCTGTGATCAATGAAAATGGCATGAGTGTCGCTGCCAAATGGAAGAGCGGCATCATGTCGCTGATCTTCAGCAGATTCACACTGATCGCCGTGATGCTTGTATTTCAGGCGGCCCTCATGCTTATGATGTGGGGAATGTTCGGCGCGCTGATCGACAAAGTCGCGACCGGAGCAAGCACTGTATTTGTCGTGATCCTTCTGATCTACCTGATCAATACGGACATGGATCCGACCGGAAAAATAACCTGGATGCTGGTGATATCGGCAGCTCCTCTCTTCGGGACCATGTTCTACATCTGGACGCGGGCCGAAGTCGGCCACCGCGCCATCGCTGCAAATATCCAGGAATCCACCGATCTTTCAAGAGGAAAGCTTGTGCAGGATCCGGAAGTTCTGAAACGGCTCAAGAGAGCGGACCGGGACTCCGCATCCGTCGCCAACTATACCCTGAAGGCCGGCAACTTCCCGGCCTATGAAAACACAAAAGTCACTTATTTCCCATTCGGAGCCGACAAGTTTGAGGAGATGCTCGTCAGACTTGAAAAAGCAGAAAAATTCATTTTCCTGGAATACTTCATCATCCAGGAAGGGTACATGTGGGGCAAGATCCTTGAGATCCTCAGCCGCAAGGTGGAAGAAGGCGTGGAGGTGCGAGTGCTGTTCGACGGCACCAACCTGCTGAGCAAAGTACCCATGGACTATCACAAAAGGCTGCGCAGACTGGGGATCAAATGCCGCGTCTGGGCACCGCTGCGCCCCGTGGTCACGTCCACCTACAACTACCGCGATCACCGCAAGATCCTTGTAATTGACGGAGAAGTCGCATTTAACGGCGGCGTCAACCTGGCAGACGAATACATCGGCAAGACACAGCCGCTGGGCAAATGGAAAGATACCGCAGTGCTGCTCGAAGGCTACGCAGTCCGCAGCTTTACCCTGATGTTCCTGACCATGTGGTACGCCTCGTCCGAAACGCCGCAGAAGTTCATACAGAAAAAGGGAATGACCCAGGAAGAGAAAGACGCTGCGCTCAACGACATGGTCAGCGAAGAGAGTGATCTTATCGATTATTTCCCGAAAAACATACCGGTCCCGGGCGACGCAGGCGGATTTGTCATCCCCTATGGCGACTCGCCGCTGGACGAATATAAAGTTGGCGAGATGATCTACATGGACATCCTGAACACGGCCGAAGACTACGTCTACATCATGACCCCGTACCTGATCCTGGACGGCGAACTCGAAAGCGCCCTCCGCTTCGCGGCAGAGCGCGGCGTAGACGTCCGCCTGATCCTTCCGGGGATCCCGGACAAGAAAGCCGTCTACGCACTGGCCAAGGCCACCGTTCCGAACCTGATCAAGAGCGGCGTCAAAGTCTACTTCTACAAACCGGGCTTCGTCCACGCCAAAGTCTTCGTCAGCGACAACCGCAAAGCCATCGTCGGAACCATCAACCTCGACTACAGGTCACTCTACCATCACTTCGAATGCGCGACCTACATGGTAGACACCTCCTGCATAAGCAACATCCACGACGACTTCGAGGCAACACTCAAAGACTGCGAAGAAGTCACCCCGCAGACCATCAAGAAAGAAAAAATCAGCACAAAAATCGTCGGCGCAGTCATCAAAATGTTCGCACCCATGCTATAGTAATTCTTGAACAAGTGCCTGACACTTGTGCAAGGTTGTACGCGTGCCTGTTTTGTGAACAAGTGCCTGACACTCGTGCAAACGCACTTGTGCTGTCCATATACTAGGGAGGGGATAATCATGGCAGAATCAGTTGGAAACTCAAACATGATCACCAGAAAATACCTGGATTCTCTGCTCATAGAGACCAGATATATAAACTCGGCATGTCCGTCACTGGAGATGAAACTGTATGGCAAGACCTTCAGTTCACCGATCATGACGACTGCACTGTCACATCTGGATCACTTCATGTTCGAAGGCGCCACGAAACGTTACGCCGAAGGCGCTGCAAAAGCAGACGCTATCCTCTGGATCGGAATGGCGGAAGAGGAAGAAGTGGAGCTGTGCGCATCAACAGGCGCGCCGGTGATCGAGATCATCAAACCATATAAAGACAGAGAACGGATCTACAGGAAGATCCGCCATGCAGAGGAACATGGGCTGCTGGCAGTAGGGATCGACATCGATCATGCATTTGCAGAAGATGGCTCGCCGGATAATGTGTTTGGTGATGAGATGCTGCCGATCGGAAGGGACGAACTCAGACAGATCTGTCTCTCTACCCGGCTTCCGGTGATCGTCAAGGGAGTACTCAGCGTGTATGACGCGCAGGAAGCTGTCAAAGCAGGCGCAAAGGGTATCGTCCTGTCACATCACAACAACCGGATCGAATACGCCGTGCCGCCCCTTATGGCGCTTCCGAAGATAAAGCATCATATTCCGAAGGACATCCCGATCTTTGTCGACTGCGAGATCCGGACAGGAATGGACGCTTTCAAGGCCCTGGCCCTCGGAGCTACCGCAGTATGCATCGGAAGACCGCTAATGACCGCTATCAAAAAGAGCGGCGAGGAAGGCGTCTGCGAATACCTCACGCAGGTCAAGAAAGAACTTCGCAAAGCCATGGCCTACACCGGCTGCAAAGACCTGGACCACATGGATCCGAGTATCATACACGGCCCATGCGGATTTTGAACAAGTGCCTG
>CAMNJK010000138.1 GCA_946541435.1 uncultured Bacillota bacterium | reverse complement strand
AAAAACGCCGGTGCTCCGGGGATTCAAAGGAAAAAAGGGAAGCTTTGACGCCATACTGGTGCCGGCGGAAGACGGCAGTGTCACCTTCGAGTTTCCTGCCAAAGAACCCATCGGGACCTGTCCCGACTGCGGCCGGCCGGTCTATGAAAATGCCAAGGGATTCGGATGCTCCGGATACAGAGAGGGATGCAGCTTCGTCATCTGGAAATACGACCGGGCGACGAAGACGAAGATCAGTTCTGCCAATGCCCGCAGGCTCCTGGCAGGAGATGCTGTGAAGGTCGGCAAAAAGACATTGAAATTGACCCGGGAAGGATTGTCGATTTCTCTTGCATAGATGTACCCGACTGTGTTAATATAACTGACGGTAACTTTTACCTGCAGCTGAGACCGGGCGAAACTCCGACGCGGGTCCCGGATGCAGGCGGATCAAATAACAGGAGGAACTTAAAATGATCACGACAGAAAAGAAAGCAGAAATCATCAAAGAGTATCAGACAAAAGAAGGCGACACCGGATCCCCGGAAGTCCAGGTTGCGATCCTGACCTACAGAATCAATGACCTGAACGAGCACCTGAAGATCCACAAGAAGGATCACCACTCCAGAAGAGGACTTCTGAAGATGGTAGGTCAGAGAAGAAACCTTCTCAACTATCTGAAGGAAAACGATCTGGAAAGATACAGATCACTGATCGCCCGTCTGGGACTGAGAAAATAAGTGCTGCCGTTTCATTCTACGGTTTCGCCGCATGGATGTTGGTAACATGAAGATTCTTGGGACCTCGGGTCTTGAAATGAAACATGAAATCAGGAATTCAGGCGGGACGCTGCAGTCCCGCCTGGCTTTTTTGATAGATGAGCGCATCACCGTGCAAAGGCAGGTGATCACTGGAAGAACGATTTACAGGAGGTAGTTGTAAATTATGAAGTACGAGAATTACAGAACATTCAAGACCGCCATCGGAGGGAAGCTCCTGGAGCTGGAGATCGGCAAGGTATGCGAGCTGGCCAACGGGCAGGTATGGGTGCGCTACGGTGATACCGTAGTCAACGTCACAGCCTGCGCGTCCAAGGAGCCGCGTCCGGACGCTGACTTCTTCCCGCTGTCCTGCGACTATGAAGAGAAGATGTACGCCGCAGGCAAGATCCCCGGCGGCTTCATCAAGAGAGAAGGCAGACCGAGTGAACGGGCGATCCTTTGCTGCAGACTGATGGACAGACCGCTCCGCCCGCTTTTCCCGAAGGGATTCTTTAACGATGTACAGGTCGTTGCCACAGTGCTGAGCGTTGATAATGACGCTCCGTCTGAGATCGCTGCAATGATCGGTTCATCCGTAGCTCTGGCCATCTCCGATATTCCCTGGGACGGCCCCACAGGTTCCGTCGTTGTCGGACAGGTGGACGGCGAATTCGTCATCAATCCTTCCCAGGAGCAGAGAGAGCGCAGCACCATGCACATGACCGTTTCCGGTACCAAGGAAGCTATCATGATGGTAGAAGCCGGCGCCCAGGAAGTTCCGGAAGATGTCATGCTGGACGCCATCATGTTCGCGCATGAAGAGATCAAGAAGATCGTCGAATTCATCGAGCAGATCGTGGCGGAAGTCGGCAAACCGAAGATGGAAGTGGAACTGTACAAGGTTCCCGAAGACATCGACAAGGCAGTTCGGGACTATGCTGTTGACAAGATGAGAACTGCCATCCAGACCTACGACAAGATGGAACGTCTGGACAACATGGACGCGGTTGAGAAAGAAACCAAAGAACACTTCGAAGAGATCTATCCGGACAACGCCAAGGATATCGGCAATGTCCTGTATCAGATCACCAAGGAGCAGGTCCGCAGCATGATCCTGGACGAAGGCATCCGTCCGGACAACCGTAAGCTGGACGAGATCCGTCCTCTGTGGATCGACCACGGCGTACTGCCGCGCACACACGGCACAGGTCTGTTCAAGCGCGGACAGACACAGGTCCTCTCCGTTGCGACACTGGGACTGCTGAGCGAGGCTCAGACCATCGACGGCATCACAGAGCAGACTGAGAAGAGATACATGCACCACTACAACTTCCCGCCGTATTCCGTCGGTGAAGCCGGAAGAATGAGAAGCCCGGGCAGACGTGAGATCGGTCACGGCGCACTGGCTGAGAGAGCTCTGCTGCCGGTCCTGCCGGACAAGGAAGAGTTCCCCTATGCCATCCGTGTGGTCTCCGAGGTCCTGTCCTCCAACGGATCCACATCCATGGGCTCCACCTGCGCCAGCTGTCTGGCACTGATGGACGCCGGTGTTCCCATCAAGGCGCCGGTAGCCGGCATTGCCATGGGACTGATCGAGCGTGTTGAGGAAGACGGCACCAGCAAGATGGCCATCCTGTCCGACATCCAGGGCATGGAAGACTTCCTGGGCGACATGGACTTCAAGGTGGCAGGTACCGCCAAGGGTGTTACTGCCATCCAGATGGACATCAAGGTCCACGGACTTTCCAGAGACATCCTGGAGAAGGCTCTGAAGCAGGCCAGAGAAGGCCGGATGCACATCATGGGCGCCATGCTGGAGGATCTGCCGCAGCCCAATGCGGAACTTTCCCCGTATGCGCCGCGCATCATGACCATGCAGATCGAGGTCGACCAGATCCGTACAGTCATCGGCAAGGGCGGCGAGACCATCAACCGCATCATCGACATGACCGGTGTCAAGATCGACATCGAGGACGACGGCACCATCTTCATCGCATCGCCTGACGGCGCCAGCCTGGAAGCAGCCAAGAACGAGATCGAGATGCTGCTGAAGGTTCCGGAACCGGGCGAGATCTATGAAGGCAAGGTCACCCGCATCATGAACTTCGGCGCTTTCGTTGAGATCCTGCCGGGCAAGGAAGGCCTGGTCCACATCTCCAAGATCGCCAAGGAGCGCATCGACAAGGTCGAGGATGTTCTGCATGTAGGCGATGAGGTCAAGGTCAAGGTCACTGAGATCGACGATCAGGGACGGATCAACCTGAGCAGAAAGGCTCTGCTGTAAAAGCTGGCCGATCCCGGCTCACAATCATTGATCAATTACGCCCGCTGTCTTGCAAGGGACAGCGGGCTTTTGTATAATTCATTTTGCTATGAATGTATTTGTTGCCATCATGTTGATATTTGCGGCTGCCGGTTTTGCGGACAAGGCCCTGGGCAGCCGGTGGGGATTATCGGAATCCTTTGACCGCGGACTTGGGATCATGCCCACCATGGTGATCCCTGTCATGAGTATCTGTACCGTGGGTTCGGAATTTATCAAACGGCATACAGATGCCATTGCGGGGCTTTCCGACGGGTTATTCTTTGACCCGACCACGATCATCGGAGCCGTTTTGCCGCCGGATTTCGGGGGTTTCTTTATCGTACGCGGAATGACGGATTCTCCCGAGCTGCTGGTCTTCAACGGTGTGATCCTGGGGACCCTGCTGGGACAGGCCATTTCCTTTCAGCTGCCGGTGTTCATGGCGGCAACGGACCGGGAGGACCATCCCCATATCTTCCGGGGTTTCATCGTGGCCATTGCCATCGTCCCCGTGGGCATGCTGGCCGGAGCCCTGTGCATCCGCATGCCTTTCGGACTCTTTCTGCGGCAGCTGCTGCCGGTCCTGATCCTCTGTCTGATCATTGCGGCGGGTCTTTATTTCGCGCCCAGTCAGACTGCCAGGATCTTCGCCGTATTCGCGAAGCTGGTCAACTGGCTGTTCTACGCCCTGTTCGCCATGGCGGTCATCGGCATCTTCATCCCGTCTCTGGCCTATGCCGGCCAGGATTCGGTCCAAGAAGCCCTGCTGATCATCTTCAAATGCGCTGTGGTGGCTGCGGGAGCCCTGGTCATGTCAGAACTCATCCTGAAAGTTTTTCGCCGCCAGATCCAGAAAATATCCGCCAGAATAGGCATCAATGAAGTGTCTGCAGTCTCCCTTCTCATGACCTGCGCCACTTCACTGGCCATCCTGCCCCTGTATCCCAGAATGGACCCCAAGGGCAAGCAGATCGTTTCCGCCTTCAGCCTGAGCGGCGCTTATATGTTCGGCGGCTCCATGGCCTTCGTATCCAACGTGACCGACGGCTTTACCGTGGCGGTCTTCGTCTTCGTGAAGATCCTCTGCGGCGTCCTCAGCGGATACATCATCCATCGGCTCTACAAAAAAGGGACTGTAAGTGTAGAGAAATAGTGCAGCGAGAGACGGAGCAGTGCACTCGCTCTGTCCTCATCGCGGGCAGCTTCATCCTCCTCGCTCACGGTTCGCCTGTAAGTTCCTCGGAACCGCCCGACGAACTTACCACGGCTCCTTCGTTCGCGCCGTCGGTGAATCTGATCCGCTCTTGCGGAATCCGCTCCTGCACAGCTCCGTTCATCGTATGACAAAGTCTCTATAATGTCGTATGACAGAGACTCTATAATACTGATAATCTCCATAAAATAATCTCACAAATAATCTCACAAAAATCTTTTGGATAAACTCGTATAAGGCGCAGAGAACGAACCTTCACTATATTGTAATATTGTATTCTTTGATCACACGATTTGACTCGAGTGAAAAGGCAGTGCGGACGCTGCGCGACGAGGACAAAGCGAACGCACTGCCTCTTCAGTGGTAATCATATAAATATAAATAATCATATAAAAAGTGGTCTCACACGAATATCCAGTGCAAGACCACTCTGTCTTTTTTTATATCTGTTTATTTATTCTTGTCGAAAACTATTTGCCCGACTGTTCCCCTTATTTCACCAGCGACTTCCCGGT
>CAMNJK010000137.1 GCA_946541435.1 uncultured Bacillota bacterium | reverse complement strand
TGAACCTCTATCAGATCCAGACAAAATACAGAGATGAAGCCCGGCCCAGATTCGGCCTGATGCGCAGCCGTGAGTTCATCATGAAGGACGCCTATTCCTTCGACAGAGATGAGGCGGGACTGGATGAGAGCTACCGGATCATGTATGAGACCTATGAGAAGATCTTTACCCGGTGCGGACTGACCTTCCGTCCGGTAGAAGCGGATTCCGGCGCCATCGGCGGCAGCAATTCCCATGAGTTCACCGCCCTGTCTGAAGTGGGCGAAAGCGAGATCGCATACTGCGAGAAGTGCGACATGGCAGCCACCACAGAGCGGGCGGCCTGCACAGACGCGCCGGCTTCCGATGAGGAGATGCTCCCCATGGAAGAAGTCCATACACCGGGCACTTCCACCATCGAAGCGGTGGCGGACTTCCTGGGACTGGACCAGAAGCAGACCCTGAAGGCGCTGCTGTTTGTGAAATACAATGAACAGGGTGAAGAAGACGGATACGTGGCAGCCTTCGTCCGGGGCGACCGGGAACTGAACATGACCAAGCTGGTCAACGCCCTGGATATTCCGGAGCATGCCATCGAGTTTGCGGACGAGGAAGCCATGGGCGCAGCCACCGGCTGCGTGGGCGGATTCACCGGACCGGTGGGACTGCACGACTGCACCATCGTGGTGGACAGCGAAGTGCCGGGCCTCAGGAACCTCTGCGCCGGCGCCTGCAAAAAAGACTATCACGTGAAGAATGTGAACTACGGCCGGGATTATGAAGCGGATATCGTGACCGATATCAAGGTCCTGGCAGAAGGCGATCCCTGCCCCTGCTGCGGCGCGCCGGTCAAATATGCCCGGGGCATCGAGGTGGGTCAGGTCTTCAAGCTGGGCACCAAGTACAGCGAGGCGATGGGAGCCTACTACAAGGATGAGAACATGGAGAGCCACCCCATCGTCATGGGATGCTACGGCATCGGCGTGAGCCGGACCATGGCGGCGGTGGTCGAGCAGCATCACGATGACAACGGCATCATCTGGCCCATCTCAGTGGCGCCGTATCACGTGATCATCACTCTGATGAAGCCGGAGGATGAGACCCAGGCGGAAGTGGCGGAGCGGATCTATCAGGAGCTCACAGCCCGCGGCGTGGAAGTGGTCCTGGATGACAGAAAAGAACGTCCCGGCGTCAAATTCAAGGACGCGGACCTGCTGGGCATTCCCATCCGGATCACCGTGGGCAGAGGCGCAGCGGACGGCATGATCGAGTACAAGATGCGCCGGGATGCTGACCGTACGGATATGACGGTGGAAGAAGGCATTGAGACCGCGGTGAAGACCGTGGAGGCAGAACGCCACGGCGGAACGCTGTAACATACCATCATTTTGTAATTGGGGGCAGTCAGGAATATGACGAAGGAAGATCAGAACAAGGAACGCGATAAGAAAACAGGGACCCTGCGGGACCTGGCA
Source organism: uncultured Bacillota bacterium (assembly GCA_946541435.1). Taxonomy (GTDB): domain Bacteria; phylum Bacillota; class Clostridia; order Peptostreptococcales; family Anaerovoracaceae; genus Lentihominibacter. The sequence goes on along the minus strand of CAMNJK010000137.1, from coordinate 3,361 downwards.
TCATTGTTCTGGGGCTTCTTCAAGCTGGGCCTGCTGACCATCGGCGGCGGCTATGCCATGATCCCGCAGATGCAGCAGGTGGCGGTGGACGATCACCACTGGCTGACGGAGGAGGAAGTGGTGGACTGCATCGCGGTCAGCCAGTCCCTTCCGGGGATCATCGCCATCAATATGGCCACCTATATCGGCCGCAGGCTTTATGGGCTGAAGGGGGCGATCACAGCCACCGTGGGTGTGGTGCTTCCCTCCTTCATCATCATTTCCCTGGCAGTCCTGGTGCTGGGCGCCATCGGGGACAATCCCTGGATCGCCGGCGCCTTCGTGGGCGTCAAGGCAGCGGTATGCGGCCTGATCCTGCTCTCGGCCATCCGGCTGGGGAAGCAGATACTGCGGACTCCTTTTCAGTGGGTGCTGATGCTGGGAGCGCTGGCCGCGGTGGGATTTTTCGGGATCAACGCGGTCTGGACCATCCTGGCGGGCGTGATCCTGGGAATCCTCTATTCCCAGATCCGCGGCTCCGGAAAGCATGGCGGCGATGAAACAGAGCAGGCCTCCGGAAAGGAGGCGGACTGATGGGTTATCTGACACTGTTCGCGGCATTCTTCCGGATCGGGCTCTTCGGATTCGGCGGCGGGCTGGCCATGCTGCCCATGATCTATCAGAGCGTGCAGCAGTTCGGCTTCATGTCCGTGACGGAATTCTCGGATCTGCTGGCCCTTTCCCAGGTGACACCGGGGCCCATCGCCGTCAACGCGGCCACCTATGTGGGACTGCGGTTCCTGGGGCTTTCCGGGGCGGCTTCGGCCACCATCGGGGTGGTGCTGCCGGAGTTTCTGATCATGCTGATCGTCTGCCGGTTCCTGGACCGGTTCCGCAGCAATCCTCTGGTGGAGGGCGCCTTCACAGGGATCCGGCCGGTGACCATCGGACTGATCCTGGCGGCGATCCTGTATGTGGCAGAAGGGGTCCTGGTCAACGGACCGGTGATCTCGGCACAGCTGTTTACAGCAGGGGTAGAGTATTATAACCTGATCCCGATCCTGATCGCGGTATGCGCGGTGATCCTGATGACCGTGCTCAAGGTGAAACCCATCCGGGTCATGCTGCTGATGGCAGCGGCGGGCGCGGTCCTGGGGGGTACGGGATTGATATAACGATTATTACAGACAGAATCAGACAGGAGCAGACTATGTGGACTGGCGGAGTAAGAGTGATCCTGCTTGACGGGAATGGACGGATGCTGCTGGTGCGGCAGCATCACGATGAAAAAGATATCTGGATGGTTCCCGGCGGCGGGATCGAAGAAGGAGAGAACGCGGCGGAAGCGGCCATCCGCGAGGTCAAGGAAGAAACAGGCCTGGACATCGCGGTGGACGGCCTGCTCTGGCATGTGGAGGAAGTTTCCGCGCGGGGACAGCGGTTCGTGAATTTCTTCCTGGGACATTTCACGGACGAGACGCAGATCCCGGCCCTGGGAAAAGACCCGGAGCTGTCCGAGCATGACCAGGTTTTGCGGGAAGTGGTCTTCATGGGAAGAGAGGAGATGGCGAATCTGCCCATCCTCTATCCCGAATACCTGAAGGACGAATTCTGGGAGCTGCTGGACAGCGGCAAGCTCCAGTACAACGCCTTCCGCATGCGGGAAAGATAATAGAACAAGACGATTAAACAGGAGGAACGAGACAAATGAAGTACGTCAGAATCGAAATGGAAAACGGCGATGTGATGAGAGGTGAACTCTATCCGGAGATCGCGCCCATCACAGTGGAGAATTTCATCAAACTGGTGGAGAGCGGCTTTTATGACGGCCTGATCTTCCACAGAGTCATTCCTGGATTCATGATCCAGGGCGGATGCCCGGAGGGCACCGGCATGGGAGGCCCGGGATGGACCATCAAGGGCGAGTTCGCGGCCAACGGCGTGAAGAACGATCTGAAGCATGAGAGAGGCGTTCTCTCCATGGCCCGCGCCATGGCGCCCAACTCCGGCGGATCCCAGTTCTTTATCATGGTGGAGGACGCGCCCCATCTGGACGGTCAGTACGCAGCCTTCGGCAAGATCATCGAGGGTATGGAAGCGGCGGACAAGATCGTGAGCACGCCGAGAAATCCCATGGACAGACCCAATGAGCCTCAGGTCATGAAGAAGGTCACCATCGAGGAAGAATAAAGACTGAATCATCGGATTCGGCAGCGGAAGTCATGGAATTCGGAGAAGGACCCGGTCTGGCGACGTCCGGTTTCGAATCAGACTGATAGAGAAGACAACAAGGGGAAACAGCGGAGGTGAAGAGAAATGCGTAAGACATTCAGAATAATGGCAGTGACCCTGGCGCTGGCAGCTTTTGCGCTGGTCGGGGCGGCCATCGGTTCGGCAGGCATGGCATCGAGTATGGCAGCTGACCTGGGGATCTGCCCGGGAGGCGCTGTCAGCTTCGGCGCCCAGCCCGTTTATGCGGCGGCGAAACCGGCCCTGTCGGCCAAGGGCGCGACCATGTCCCCGGGCACAGAGATGAAGCTGCGGGTAAAGAACGCGAAGGGCAAGGTGGTCTGGAAAACCAGCAACAGCATGGTGGTCCGGGTCATCAAACTCAAGGGGAAATTCCATCAGACCGCGGTACTGAAGGCGGGTCCGCTGACGGGTGACTGTGTCATTCGGGCCAGATCCGGCGGGAAGGTGCTGAAATGCCGGGTAACGGTGGCGCCCGATCAGGAAAAGGACCGTGAGATCGAGATCCGGGACCTGAGCGCTTCATCGGTGGACCTGACCGCTGACATCAAGGCGGGACAGACCGAAGATCCGGACAGCGCCGCGCCCCAGGCGGAGATCTTCAATGATTCCGCCGCGGACTTTTCCGTGAAGCTCCTCCAGCAGACCGTGAAGGAGGAGGCGGCGAAGGCCGCAAAAGCTGGCGGGGCCGCAGGTAACACAGGCAGCGGGACCAAGGAGCCCGCCAATGTCCTGATCTCGCCCCAGTCCGTGATGACCGCGTTGTCCATGACGGAGAACGGCGCGGCAGGGACCACACTGAAAGAGATGGAAAAGACCCTGGCGGGAACCGACAAGACCGGCGCGGCCCGGCTTACAGGGGACCAGTTCGACCAGTATCTGGGCGCTATGAATACCCGGCTCACCGGCATCGATCCAGGCCACGTGATCTATACCGCGGCCAATTCCATCTGGGCGAAGCAGGGCTACGTGCAGGTGAAGGAGTCCTTCCTGCAGAAGAACAAGACCCGGCATCAGGCAGCCTTCTATGAGGCGCCCTTCGATGAACAGACCGTCACCGACATCAATAACTGGGTCTACAACAACACCCGGAACATGATCGACAAGATCATCGGGGAACTCACAGATGACA
>CAMNJK010000136.1 GCA_946541435.1 uncultured Bacillota bacterium | reverse complement strand
TGAATTCCATGCAGGCAGTGACCGCCGACGATGCAAAGGCTGGCCAGACCTGGCTCGGCATCATGGAAAAGAACCTGGAAGTGCTGCAGGAGGCCCTGCAGTAGAAATCATCCGGCGGGAGATCCTGCCGGTCAGTTGTTCACGCCGTGATGGACCATGGGGGAGTGCGGGGTCATGGCCTTGAATTTGTAGCCTTCTTTCTTGCCCCATTTGATGATGGCGGGCAGGGCCTGAGCAGTGGTCCCTTTGGCGTCTGTATCGTGCATGAGGATGACATTGTAGTTCTTCTTGCTGCAGTCCCGCTTGACGGACTGGATGATGGTGTTCACCGCAATGCCGTTGCCGGTGGCGTCCGTGGAGTCCACGTTCCAGTCATTATAGAGATAGCCGTTCCGCTGGACCTTCTTTACCAGCTTGCTCATGATCCCTTTGGAATATTCTCTGCTCACCGTGTTGGAGCTGCCGCCGGGGAAGCGGATCACGAAGGCATCGTAACCCAGATCCTGCTGCAGATTATCCCGCAGGGTATTGATGTTCTTCATGAAGGCAGGTACGGAAGCGTAGATCTTGCTGTAATCGTGGGATTCTCCGTGGATGCCGATGGCGCAGCCGTCCTTCAGGGCCCGTTTCATCAGTTTGATCTTCTTCGGATCATTGTTATAGCCGATGACAAAAAATGTGGCGGGCACGTGATATTTCTCCAGGGTCTTCAGGATCTTCGGGGTGACGGTGGCGCTGGGACCGTCATCAAAGGTCAGGTAGATGACCTTTTTGATCTTGCGGACGGGGTCACCTTCCACGGTCACCTTGCGGGTGGCGGTGCCCTTGTTGCCGAAGGAATCTGTCACGGTGTAGCGGATCCGGTAGTCCCCCGGATTGGAGGTGTCGACGACGCCTTTGGCGGTGATCTGATCTGTCACATCCCCGTCGGAGTCGTCATAGGCATAGGCTCCCGGGTCCTCGAACCGGCTCATGGGCCGTACGCTCATGGCGGCTCCATCCGTCAGAGTGATCTCCGGAGGCTCCCGGTCGACCACGTTGACGGTCCGGGTCTTACTGGCCGTCTTGTTCATGTATTCCACGGTGTAGGTGACGGTGTAGGTCCCGACTTTGCGGGCGTTCACATCCCGGGCGTCGATCCGGATGTGTTTGCTGATGTCGTGAAAGGAAAAGCTGGCCTCAGCCCCCGGCTCCTCATAGCCGTCGGCCATGGTGACCTCCATGTCCGCGTCGCCTTTGAGGGTGATCTGGGGCGTGGTGAAGTAATAGAAGGCATAGCCGCCGCCTGCCAGGATACAGATGAGCAGGATGATCAGGATCACCCTGAAGCGCAGAGATTTCTTTTTTTCTTTTGCCATTTGTAATACCCCTTTTCAAGTGTCGTAAACAGTATACCATATCAGCGCCGGGGCCAGCCGAAGATTCTTCACTGCTCGGTGATTTTGAATTTTGCCGCTTGACATGGATCCGGAATTGTAGTAAAGTATCACTCGTAAAAGCCATAGACATAGTAGGTAAATAGGTATTTTCAAGAGGAGTATTGAAGTGATCAGACTGATGTGTACCATGATGATGAATATGACCTGCGGCATGTGCTGCTGCATGGACAAAGGCAGAATGTGCGACCGGAATCATCGGGTACATGGTTTTCGCGAGAGCTGAGAAAGGCATCGGAGAAGGATCACATGGATCTGAATAAGGAATGAATCCGGAAGGGGCTGTTGCATCAGAGCAACAACCCCATTTTAGTTATTTGCTGTTTTTTTGATGTTATGCTGCCTTCGTAAGAGGACCATCTGTTTTGACTGATACTTCAGAAAGAACCGGAGCGTATCCCAGCAGGACGAATACGGGGATCAACAGTATCGTCAGAATCAATAAGACGTTGAACATCATTGATGATTGATCGCAATGGGCTGCGATCATTTCCAGAATAAACATGGCGAGAAAACATCCGATCTGCATAGTGGCTTTTTTGTTCATATTGTACCTCCTTCCGTGTTCAGGTTCTTCCAGCCGAAGCGGAAGATCGAAACGATGATAGAAACCAGCGTGATGGATTCGCTCAGCGCGCCGCCCCAGGAATGGATCAGGACATCGTAGAGCAGGGTGCAGGGCGATCCCATGAGCTGGGACAGCCGGATCTTCTGCGCGTTGTCGGTCCAGTAGCCCACCGTCGTTACCCCCACAGACGCCAGGGGCAGAAGGCTGAGCCAGCCGTTCCAGGTCCAGATCGTGAAAGCTGTCAGCAGAGCGATGATCCCCAGCATGGTCCACCGGCTTCTGACCCAGGGCCATGCATTCGCCTTGAGGAGGAGGAGATTTCGCAGAATGTTGATCATCAGGCTGAGCGCCCCGGTATAGGCGCCCAGGATCCCGAACTGAATGACGAAAATGGAGCATCCGATCAGCTGGAACAGGAAGAGCAGCCGGTTGGATCTCATCTGGTATGACAGGATAAAAAATGCAACTGCCACAAATCCGATTCCCTGTACCATGTATTCATTCATGCCTGGTTCCTCCCTTCCTCTTTTCATGATCAGACTAACACGTATAGATCGATTTGTGAAACTGATAAATTTTATCGTATCGATCAATAAAATCTATCATTACCAGCCTTTGCATGATACAATGAAGCTGCAAAAGCTGGCCGGAGGGGGATGAACTCATGGAGAACAAAAACGTCGCATCGTTTGTCAGGATCGTTGAATTCAATAACTTCACGAAAGCCGCGGAGAGTCTGGGTTATTCGCAGGCTGCGGTCACGGCTCAGATCAAATCGCTGGAGACGGAGCTTGGCGTGCCGCTGTTTGACCGGGTGGGGAAAAAGATATTCCTGACCCAGGCCGGGCGGACATTTCTTCCCTATGCCATCGACATGCTGAAGGCGGAAGAAGCGGCCAGAAATTCCGTCGGTCCTTCGGAAGAACCGGAAGGCGAACTCATTATCTGCTCCGCCTCCTCCTACGCTTCGGAAGTGCTGCCGGAGATTCTGCTTGAATGCATGCGTCTTCACCCTAAGATCCGTATTACCGTTAAGGTTTCGGATTATCTGGAAGACAACATGCGAAAACTCGCCCGGGGAGAGATCGACTTCCTGCTGTGCATGGATGAGAAAAACGCTTTCCCGGACTTTGTGACCTTCGCCGAAAGGCCCGAACCGGTCATCTTCGTGACGCATCCGCAGAATCCGGTCCTGAAGAAAAAACGGAGAACCCTGCGGGATATCATCACCGGAGATTTTATCGTCACAGACCGGGAGATCGGATACAGCAGGCTGCTGGAGAAGGAACTGCAAAGGCAGGGGATGGCGCTTGCTCCCGCCATGGAGCTGGGATCAGTGAACGCCATCATCAATCTGCTGCTGATGGGATACGGGATCTCCTATCTGCCGGAATACGCGGTAAGAAAACGTCTCGAAGAAGGGACACTCGTCAGGGTCGATGTCAGGGATACAGGCATCGAAATGTATTCCTTCTTCCTCTGCAGCAGAGACCGCTGGATCGATCCGGCCATGCAGGCATTCATAGATGTGGTCAATCGTCCCTTGAACCCTTGACCGCGATGACGGTCACGGCAAGCATGATCAGAACGGCCCCGATGATCTGCAGACCGGTCAGGAGTTTCCCGAAGATAAAAATGGACAGTACGACTGTGGTGACCGGAAGAACGTTTTCGAAGGCAGACACCACGGTGGGAGAGAGGTGGCCGATGGCATAGACATATCCGAACTGGCCGATGATGATACAGATGACAGCCGTAGCGATGGTAACCAGGACCCCGGTCATGGTAACTGTCACCGGCGCATGAGAGATCCCCTGGCTGATCACTGTCAGCGGGATCTGAACGATAACGCCTGATACGAACAGTCCGGTGAGGAGCGTCAGAAGATCGTATTTGTCGAACAGCGTCTTCGTGTAGACGATATAGAACGCCCAGAGGATGGCGGCGGCGAACATGGCGAAAAGTCCCAGGGGCCTGATGCCCATGGGCTCTCCCCGCACCAGCAGATAGACGCCGAGGATGGAGGCCAGAATGCAGATCACCTTCAGAGGGGTGATCCTGTTTCCGTAGACCAGTCTGTCTCCGATCATTCCGAAGATCGGTACGGTGGCCATGATCAGTGAAGAAAAAGATGCGGAGGTCAGTCCCGTCCCCAGATTCTCGACGGTAAAATACAGGGACATGCCGACACCGCCGGCGATGAATACCTGCAGCATGTCCTGCTTTTGGATATGGAGACCCCCGCGAAGCAGGGCGCATGCGATCAGCAGTAACAGGGCGCCGATGGCCAGCCGGCATAAGGTGAAGACGGCGGGGGACATGTAGTGCATCATGTATTCGATGGCGATGAAGTCGATCCCCCAGAGGAAATTGACTCCGATGAGCAGTGCTAATGGTCTGAGAGATGCGTTCATAGATCCTCCTCCGGGAAGCGCAGGGATACAAGGAACTGCTGTTTCATATGGTCGAAATCTTCGACATTGTATATTCCGTAGATCAGGTTGTTGAGAAATAACAATGTGTTCCTGTTCATCTGCCGGACTCCTTTCGTTGCTTTCTGATATCAGTCTATCACCGGGGGATCCTCGTTACAATCACAAGAAGAAGTATATTAGGAGCAGAAAGAAGTAAAAAAGAAGTAGCTGGTTGCAATGGGAGATCCTGATCGGCAAATCTTGAATTGTTTTATCAATGACAATATAATAAAGAACAGACAAGCATACGGGGGGATTCTGACATGAATGAGGAAGCAGGCATCCGGCTGGCGAAGCCGAGGAGAAAGGGAATACTTTCACTGATCTTCAGCAGATTCTTTTTGATCGTGCTGGCGATTCTGGTGGAACTGGCGGTCATGATACTGCCGA
>CAMNJK010000135.1 GCA_946541435.1 uncultured Bacillota bacterium | reverse complement strand
CCATGACCACGATCACCACGACCACGACCACGATCATGACCACGATCATGACCATGACCACCACGACCATGACCATGACCACGACCACGACCACGACCATGACCACCACCACGATCATCATCATGCGGACGAGATCTTTGATGAGCTGGGTGTTTACACTGCCCACAAGTTCACGGCGGACCAGATCACCGAAGCTCTGGGCAAGCTGGGCAACTTCGCGGAATTCGGACAGGTGCTTCGCGCCAAGGGCATCGTGGAAGGCGAAGACGGTCAGTGGCTGCACTTCGATTATGTCCCGGGTGAACCGGAAGTCAGAACCGGCAGCGCTGAGACCACCGGCATGATCTGTGTCATCGGCGTAGGCCTGGAGAAGGAAGCCATCGAAGAACTGTTCGGACTGTAAACGAAGAACTGTTCGGACTGTAAAACCAGAACCCAAGGAGATCAAACATAAATGCCAATGAACACACCAACAGAACTGCCGGTCTACATGTTCACCGGATTTCTCGATGCAGGCAAGACGACCTTCATTCAGGACGCCCTGGAGACCAGGGACTTCAATGAAGGGGAGAAGACACTGCTCCTGCTCTGCGAGGAAGGCGAGATCGAATACGAACCGGAGAAGTTCTATCAGAAGGATGGCGAAGAAGTGGTGATCGAGCGGATCGAGGATCCCTCTGACCTGACCACTTTCAACCTGACCGCCATGCGCAAGAAATATCAGCCCACCCGTGTCCTGATCGAATGGAACGGCATGTGGGATCTGGCGGCGCTCTATGAGAACATGCCCCTGGGATGGGTGATCTATCAGCAGGTGATGCTGGTGGATTCCACCACCTTCCTCATGTATAACGCCAACATCCGGCAGCGGACATTTGAGCAGCTGCGGGATGCGGAGATGGTGGCCTTCAACCGCTGCAAGCGGGATGATAAATTCGAGGAATGGCAGATGGAGGCCCATAAGATCTGCCGCGTTGCCAACAGAAAAAGCCAGATTTTGTACGAATTCGGCAAGGACGACCTGCTGATGGACAACATCCAGGATCCGCTGCCCTACGACATGACCAAGAAGCTGATCGTCATCGACGACGATGTGTATGCCGAATGGTACCGGGACATCAACGAGAAGCAGGATGAGTACGAAGGCAAGGAGATCATCATCAAGGGCCGGGCTGTGGTCGGCGACGAGATGCCGGCGGGCAAGTTCATTTTCGGTCGCCATGTGATGACCTGCTGCGAGGCGGACATCCAGTTTGCCGGACTGCTGTGCCGCTGGGATGAGAAGAAGACCGGCCGCCTGCAGAACGGGCAGTGGGTGGAGATCCGCGCCAAGGTCAAAAACGAGTACGACCCCATCTACGAAGAGGTGGGACCGGTGATGTACTGCAGCAATGTGACCAAGGTGGATCCCTGCCAGCCGGAAGTGGCCACATTCTGATCAATATAACTGTGAACGAAATGCTGTCTTCCCGGACAGCATTTTTTCTTCAAAGGCAGGAGAAGCCATGATGAATGCGAAAAAGAAGTATTTCAAGATCGGGGAGATCGCGGACCTGTTTGATCTGAACATCCGGACCCTGCGCTACTATGATCAGATCGATCTGCTGAAGCCGTCCATTACTGACCCGGATACAGGGTACCGGTATTACAGCACCGCTCAGTTCGAGCCGCTCAATACCATTCGGTACCTGCGGGATCTGGGCATGTCGCTGGAAGACATTCGGGCCTTTCTCAAAAACCGGGATGTGGAGGCGATGAAGTCCATGATGCATGCACAGCTGGCAGAAGTGGAGCAGAGGCAGAGAGATCTGGATATGATCCGGCGGAAACTGCATACGAGACTGGATCAGATCGAACGGGCCCAGGAAAACCCCCGGGGCATCGTGGAATTCCGGACTTTTGAAGCCAGGCGGGCCGTCCTGCTTCGCTATGCGCTGTCTCCGGACACCGATCTGGAATACCCCATCCGTCTGTTGGCGAAGGCCATCGGCGTTCGGGGCGTGTTCCTGGGAATGGTGGGACTCTCGATCAGCATGCAAAGGCTGGTGTCCTGTGAGTTTGAGAATTATGATCATATCTTCCTGCTGCTGGACGGTGAGACCGCGGACCGGCAGGGCAGGATCGCTGAGACAGAACCGGAAACCGTCTTTGCCTCGGGGATCTATGCTGTTCTGCGCTTTCGCGGGACCCATGCCGGCGCCGAAAGCTATTACCGGCTTATGTATGATGAGATCGCGAGGCAGGGGTATGAGATCATCGGTGATTCACTGGAGATCACCCTCATCGACTATGGCCTGACAGATGATCCGGAGCATTTCGTGACGGAATTGCAGATCCCGGTGCGCCGGAAATGAAACGAAGGACAGGGTGATCCTGTAAACCAACGCCAAAGCTGATTCTGTAAAGCAAAGGCAAAGCTGATCCTGCAAACCGAATAAATTCTTGACCCTCCAGTTGTTGGAGGGTTTATCATATGATCCGGGAAAGGACAGAATACAAGCGCTGACACCAACAAACAGAAGAATGAACCAATGTGAGATGGAGGGAATCATGATAGGGACATTCGTGAACGTGGGAACGATCATCGTCGGCAGTCTCCTGGGCGGCCTGGTTCGGAAGATCATCAGCGATCGGATGAACGAGATGCTGTTCAATGCCATGGGACTGGCGGCTTTTGGCCTGGGGATCAATGCGGTGGTCCAGAATATGCCGGACAGTAAGTATCCGGTGCTGTTCATCGCCAGCCTTGCCGTCGGCGGCATCATCGGGACCCTGCTGGATCTGGACGGACGGGTAGGGAGGCTGACTCAGGATAAGGGAGACGGCAGGCTTGGGCAGGGCCTGGTCACAGGTTCGCTGCTCTTCTGCGTCGGGACATTATCCATCCTGGGGCCGGTGCAGAGCGCCCTGTATCAGGATCATACATACCTGTTCACCAATGCGACGCTGGACCTGGTGACCTCCATGGTGCTGGCGTCCACCTACGGTGTGGGTATGTGCCTGGCCGCGGGCATCCTGTTCGCCTGGCAGGGAAGCATCTATGGCCTGACCTGCCTTTGCGGAAGCTTTATTACAGACACCATGATGACGGAACTTTCCATCGTGGGCGGATTCCTCATTGCCATGTCAGGACTTTCAATCCTGAACCTCAAGGATTGCAAGACTTTGAATTTCATTCCGGCCCTGTTTATCCCTGTGATCTGGTGCCTCGCGGCGGGGAAGCTGTTCTGAGTGAAAGTGGAAAAACGCAATCATTGAGAAATATTTTTCCCATCAAAACAGGAAATTTATTTCCGAATCGGCCATTTTTGTGATATAATTGTCAATTGTTGGGGCATTTGTTCCGATGACAGAGGCAAGAATCCTGCAATGAGAAGCTGCCGGAAACATTGAAAATACATGATTTCGGACAGTTCTCCCCAAAACGATGCAAGAACACAAGATATAGTTGTTAAAAACTTGACTTGGCATGATTATTGTATATAATAAGGAATGTAATCATAGGGAAGCTTTCAATATTTGTTATTCAAGGAGGTAAGAAATGTTAAGAGAAGCATTACCGAAAATTGTCACACCGCTGCCGGGCCCGAAGGCAAAAGCCATCCTGGACAGAAGAGCTGCAGCAGTTCCCAATGGAATCGGCACAGCTTACAAAGCAGTCATCGAAAAGGGTGAAGGCGCTATGTTCCAGGACGTTGACGGCAACATTTTCCTGGATTGGATCGGCGGCGTAGGCGTACTGAACATTGGATACAGCTGCCCCGAGTGCGTTGAGGCAGTCAAAGAGCAGGCAGACAAGTTCTTCCACTCCATGTTCAATATCACAACACATGAAGGCTATGTGAAGCTGGCTGAAGAAATGAACAGACTGGTTCCGGTCAAGGGCGACAAGAAAAAGACCATGTTCGTATGCTCCGGTTCCGAAGCTGATGAGAACGCTGTCAAGATCGCAAGAAACTACACTGGCAGACCGAACATCATCGTATTCACAGGCGCGTTCCACGGAAGAACAACACTGACAATGACCATGACAGCGAAGAAGGCATATGCAGTAGGCATGGGCCCCTTCCCCGATGGCGTATACAGAGCAGAGTTCCCGAACCTCTACAGAGCACCGGGTCACATGACCGAAGAAGAAGCGATCCAGTACTACATCGGCAAGCTGGAAGAAGTCTTCATCGAGGCTACACCGTATGATGCATGCGCAGCGATCGTATTCGAGCCTGTACAGGGCGAAGGCGGATTCGTACCGGCACCGATCGAGTGGGTCAAGGCAGTTCGTAAGATCTGCGACGAGCACGGGATCATGATGGTATGCGACGAAGTACAGTGCGGCTGGGCAAGATCCGGCAAGATGTTCGCATCCGAGTACTTCGCAGAAGCAGGAGCAGCACCGGACATCATGACAACAGCCAAGTCCATCGGAGCAGGAATGCCGCTGTCCGCAGTCACAGCAAGAGCTGAGGTCATGGACGCAGTAACCGGCGGAACCATCGGCGGAACATTCGGTGCAAACGCAGTAAGTGCTGCATCCGCACTGAAGGTCATCGAAGTCATGGAAAGAGACAACTATCCTGCAAAGGCAATGCACATTGCAGAAGTCGGCATGAAGGCATTCAACGAGTGGAAAGACAAGTATGAGTGCGTAGGCGACGTCAGAGGAACAGGCGCTATGATGGGCGTTGAGTTCGTTAAGTCCAAGGCTACCAAGGAGCCGGATGCTGCTCTGGTTGGCAGAATCGTACAGAACGCTATGAACAAGGGACTGCTGCTGGAGTCCGCAGGAACATACAGCAACGTTATCAGATTCCTGTGCCCGCTGTGCGTAACTGACGAGCAGATGAAGGCTGGTCTGGAGATCTTCGAAAGCGCTATCGCAGAAGAATCCGCTAAATAA
>CAMNJK010000134.1 GCA_946541435.1 uncultured Bacillota bacterium | reverse complement strand
GCAGGTTCCATTAGCTCAGCTGGGAGAGCGATTGGGTCACAACCAATAGGTCGGCGGTTCGAGCCCGTCATGGAACACCAACAAAAAAGAGCTGCCGTTCGGCGGCTCTTTTTCTATTCTCTCAGGCTTAGACGTCATTCCCGGCCCGGCCAGCCTTTGCAGAGATCTACAGATCCTCTCTGTTCACGGCGCAGGCCATGCAGCCCGGGCCCCCTCTGCCCCTGGAAAGTTCTGCGCTGGGCACCGGGATGACCTTCAGTCCGTTGTTCTCCAGCACGGAATTGGTGATGTAGTTTCTGTCATAGGTGATGATCTTGCCCGGCTCGATGCAGAGGGTGTTGGTCCCGTCATTCCACTGTTCCCGCTGGGCCGCCATGGAATCGTTGCCGCCCACGTGGATCAGATTGACCGCCGGCACGCCCAGCAGCCGCTTCAGCATGTCCGCCATGGAATCGGTGATGGTGCTGAACTGCGCCTCGCCGTCCCGTCCCAGGACGATCTCGTAGATGTTGACCGCGTCCAGGATCTCGCTGTGGATGGTGAACTTGTCATAGTCGATCATGGTGAAGACGGTATCCAGATGCATGAATGCCCGGCGCTTGGGGATATCGAAAACGATGATGCGCCTGAAGCCGGACTTGCCCAGGATGTTTCTGGCCAGATTCTGGATGCCCGGCGCGGAAGTCCGCTGGCTCAGGCCAATGATCAGTGTCTCTTCATTCAGGATCATGATATCGCCGCCTTCCAGCGACTCCACATCGTCAAAGTCATACCAGAGATCCGTTCCCTCCGGCACAAAATCCTTGTTGTATTTGTAGATGTATTTCATCAGCAGAGATTCGTTTCTCCGGGCCTTCATACGCATGTGGTTGACGCAGACCCCGCTGCCGATGCATGCCGCCGGATCCTTGCTGAAATACAGGTTCGGAATGGGATTCAGATAGTAGAGTTCGGTGGAAAAGATCAGATCCCCCAGGGATTCTTTTTTGACCGGGGCAATGTCGGTCTTCTTCACGCCGGTGATGACAGCTTCCACCAGTTCCCTGGGCTCCTTTGCCTGCAGGTAGTCCGCCAGGTTTTCCCGGGCTTCCGGGGAACGGATGTCGCTGCGCTCGATCACCTCATCGATGAATTCCTGTCTCGCCTCCGCGGTGGCCAGAGCCTTCGTTGCCTCGTCCACATAGTAGCAGACCTCGACACCATTGGCTTCAAGCACAGAAACGTATTTGTCATGCTCCCTGCGGGCCGCCACCAGATAGGGGATGTCATCGAACAGCATGGTCTCCAGATTGTCCGGTACGATTCCCTCGACCTCCGGTCCGATCCGATGCATCAGCACCCGGTTCAGCTTGCCGATATCCGAAAAATTATGGATTCCTTTTGCCATAAAAAACACCTCCTTGGGTACCCCTTAAGTTAATGATACCACAGAGAAGGCGCGCATAACTATTCGTTTTGATGGATATGCAAAAGCTGGGAAATCACAGCACCAGTTCCAGCAGGAATACGCTCATGCAGCAGGTGCCTGCCACCAGGAACAGGTTCCCGCCCAGCCATGCTGCCGCGATCCCGGCGACGAGAGCCGCGGCCCCGGCGATGGGGGAATTGGTCGCCTCGATGATGGCCGGAAAGGTCATGACCGCCAGCGTTACATACGGGACATAATAGAGGAATGACTGAAAGAACCGGTTCTCAATGGGATGGCGGATGACCGTGAAAGCGAAAACGCGGCAGGCGTAGGTCGCCAGGGCCATGGTGAGAATGAAGATATAGATATAGAGTGTGCTGTTCATCTGGGAGCCTCCGGATGCTGATGGTCAGGATATTTCACAGGATATATCATCTGCGACGGACTGCCGCGCCGGTCTGCTTTCTGAGTCCTCGTCCTTATCGATGTCTTTGACCGGGAACAGCAGCGCAGCCGCAGCTGATATCAAAACAGTTAACAGGATCGTCCGGTTGCCCGAGCTGAGCCCGGAGATCAGCGGCGCGTGGATGGCTGCATAGCTTGCGCCGAAGCTGACGATCACCACCAGGGCAACGATCTTATCCTTACGGCATGCCGGCACGATGACTGCCAGGAACATGCCGAAGAGCGCCACGCTCAGGGCGCTGACCAGTCTGGCCGGCAGGATGCTCCCCATGACGATGCCGATGGCTGTCCCGGCTGCCCAGCAGGGCACGGCGGTGACCATGGCGCCGAAGGGATAGAAGGGGTTGATCTGACCCGGCTGGGCGATGGTGATCCCGAAGATCTCATCTGTGATGGTCAGGCCTGTCAGAAGACGTTTTCCCATGGAGGTCCCCTCCGGCAGGCGCTGGTTCAGGGCGAATCCCATCAGAACGTATCTGGCGTTGGTGATGATGGTCATGATGATCAGCTGGATCAGGGTGGACCGTACCGCGTACAGGGTAAAGCCGATATACTCCCCTGCCGAAGCATATGTTGTAATACTGGCCACAAAGCCCTGCAGCGGGCTGAAGCCGCAGTCTCTGGCTGTGATCCCCAGGGAAAACGCCACTGCGAAATATCCCAGGGCGATGGGGATCCCATCCCGCATACCGCGGGAAAAACCTGCCTTATCGGTGTTGCTCATTGTCTCTTCCTTCAATCCCGCGCAGGGAAGCTGCGCGCCTTATGATCCTGAAGATATGGCTTATTGATCTGTTCCAGTGTAGCACGGTGTTTGACATAAGTAAAATTAATATCTATAATGTTTATATTAGTTATCGTAATGAGAAGAAAGGCCAGCCTTTGCATGAATCATTCACGCTATCATATCTTCTGCCGGGTGGTGGACCTGGGCAGTTTCACCAAAGCCGCCGCTGAGCTGGGATACACCCAGAGCGCGGTCAGCCAGATCATTCAGTCCCTGGAAAAGGATCTGGGGTCGGTCCTGCTGGAGCGGCGCCGGGACGGGCTTCGTCTGACCTCCGACGGGATCCAGTATATGCCCTTCCTGCGGAACATGTCCGTGGCGGAGCAGTCGCTGGCCCAGAAACAGCAGGAGATGCACGGCCTGGAAGCCAGCACCGTCACCATCGACACATTTACCAGCGTCAGCCGAACCATCCTGCCGCCCCTGATGCACTCCTTCCGCCAGCAGTTTCCCGGCGTCGATTTTGTGCTGCGACAGGGCGACTACGCGTCCATCCACGAAGACCTGGTGAACGGCAAGGTGGATCTGGGCTTCCTCTCTCCGGGACCGGAATGGACGGAGCCCGGTGTTGACGCGCCCGCTCCGGGCCTGCAGGATCCCCGCCGCAAAAGCCGGAGCACAGACTTCTCCGATCTGCAGCTGACCAAGCTCTATGACGATGATATGGTAGCCGTTCTTCCCCCCGGGCATCCTCTGACAGAAAAACAGCGCGTGTCCATGCAGGATCTCGCCGGTGAGACCTTCATCCTGCTGGATGAGGGCGTGAAATACAACACTGCCCTGGACGGTTTTCAGCGGGCCGGGCTGAAGCCTTCCATCGACTATGAAGTTTATGACGATTATTCCATCATCTCCATGGTCCGGCAGGGAATGGGCGTGTCCCTGCTCTTTCGGCGTGTGGTCCACGGATTTTCCGAAGGCGTGGAAGTCCGGGAGCTGAGCCGGCAGCTGACCCGTTCCGTCTGTCTGGCCTGGAAAAACCGGGAGACCCTTCCCGTGGCCGCCCGCCGCTTCGCGGATCACATCCTGACCCACATCCAGGACCTGCCCCGGGGATGATATGCCTGCCGCCGGAGAAATGCGCTGAAAAAACCACGGCTGAAAAAAACTTTCAGGAATCCGAAAAAAAGGGTTGAAATGGGTCTACCCCCGTGTTATACTAACTCACGTCGTCAGGAAAACAACCTGACACAGACAAGTGAATATGCACCATTAGCTCAGCTGGCAGAGCACCTGACTCTTAATCAGGGTGTCCAGGGTTCGAACCCCTGATGGTGTACCAACGATATCCGCAATCCATTGAAACGACAGGGATTGCGGATTTTCAATTTTTTGGCATTTGCGTAAAATGCCCGGTTTGCCCACAAATTTGCCCACAAGTTTGTGGGCAAGGTCTCCCAGTAAGACGTTCATTCTACTGATTTTTCAGCGATTTTTCCAGAAGATCCACTGCAGCTTTCCGGCTTCTTTCAGTCACATGCGCATAGGTGTTCAGCGTGATTCCGATGTCTGAATGCCCCATCAGCATCTGCAGATCTTTGAAGTTCGCACCGCAGGCCACCATGTTGGAACCGAATGTATGTCTCAGCGCATGCATATGAAACGGGATCTGCTTCAGATTATCCTGAATCAGTTTGTTGCAGTTCTTAAGGGTCTGCGTCGTTACCAGTTCTCCGTCCTCTTTCCTGCAGACGAAGCTCAACGGAACGAGCTGCTCCCGTGGATCCGCCTCCTCCAACAGTTTTCCATGCCCCACCCGGCTTCCGATGATGCCGTTATCACACTTGATGTCCGTATAGATGATATAGTGCTGTCTGCCCGCTATGTTTCTCACCTGACAGAAATGCCGCTGATAGAGTTCTTCATAGGTCTTCTGGTTTTCGTACTGCTCAATCTTTGCCTGTATCAGTATTTCCGCCAGTGTTTCACCAAAATCTACGACACGCTGCTTGCCGTTCTTTGGCACCTTCAGCTCCCAGCATCTATTATCCCTATCGTAGTACATGGAGCGGCGGACGATCAGTTTTCGCCCCGGGATGTCTACATCCTCCCAGGAAAGCCCCGCCAGCTCTCCGGCACGCAGCCCCGTATAGTATGAGATCTGCACCGGCAGCAGCATATATCGATACCCTTCCCCATAGGAATTCCTGTGTTCCCGAAGGAATTCTTCGATCTCGTGAAACTGATCCGACGTGATGACTTCTATCTTCTCGTCATTTTCACCAAAGAGATTCATCTTCTGAGGTTTCTTCCGCTT
>CAMNJK010000133.1 GCA_946541435.1 uncultured Bacillota bacterium | reverse complement strand
GCGGAGGAGGACAAGCCGGACAGCAGAGCCCTGCTGCATTCATAACAGACATCATAAAAGAACAGAGAGAAGGAAGAAGACAGGCATGAATATCGGATACAACAGAGTACAGGATCCGTCCAGATACGGAGCGATCATCCTGGCAGCGGGGCTGTCATCCCGCATGAAGGCGTTCAAACCCATGCTGCCCGTGGACGGCAGACCTGCGGTGACGGGACTGGCAGAGAGCCTGCGGGCCGCCGGAGTACAGGACATCATCATCGTCACCGGGCATGAGCGGCAGCAGCTGCAGGAGGAAATCGACCGGGAGCGCATGATCGAATGCGTGAACGAGAACTACGCGGATGGAATGTTCACATCCATCCAGGCAGGTTTTGCAAAGGCTGGCCAGGCTTTCCCGGAAAAAGCGGGATGGTTCCTGGTGCCGGCGGACTGCCCACTGATCACCATCCGGACCTTTAAGGAACTGATGACGGCCATGGAAGAGGCAGAAGCCGGAAGCGGCGCAGAGCATGCCAGACTCTATGTACCTGTTTATGAAGGCAAGAAGGGTCATCCGCTGCTGATCCCGCGGGAATGGATCGCCGAGATCCTGGACCACGACGGAGCGGGCGGACTGAAGGCGGTCACCGACCGGTATCCGGATCAGATGGTCCGGGTCCCGGTGCCCGACGAGGAGATCCTGCTGGACATGGATACACCGGAAGGCTATGAAGATATCTGCGAGTTCGTGGACCGGGGATTCAGGCGGGAGAAGCTGAATGTGCTTTCTTCCCGGAAAAGGGTCTTCCTGGTGCGCCACGGACAGACACGTCAGCATGAAGAGCCCATGTTCATCGGCCAGTACGATGTGCCCCTTTCTGAAGAAGGCCTGGACCAGGCCAGAGAACTGGGCTGGGAGATCGCGGAAGCCATGGCGGCGGATGTCTTCGCGGAGAAGAACTACGTGGAGGGCGTCTCCCTGGGACGGGAACCCCTGCCGGCCATCGAGCGGATCTACTGCAGCGACCTTTCCAGATCCGTGGATACGGCGCAGCTGATCGCCGACGCGGTGAATCAGAGATTCGAGCGGGACGAGGTCCGTGTGGACATCCGTCCGGTGAAAGAACTGCGGGAGATCGCGCTGGGCAGCTGGGACGGCAGACCGGTGCGGGAGATCCGGGAGACAGAGCCGGAGGCTTATGAACGGCGGGGCCGCGACCTCTTCGTCTACAAAACCGGCAATGATGCTGAGAACTTCTACGACCTTCAGTACCGCGCCGTGGGCGCCCTGCGGAGGATCCTGCAGGAGGATTACGCGCGAAACATCATCATCGTTGCCCACGAAGGCGTTCTGCGGGCCATCGAAAACAATCTGAACGGACTGCGGGTGGACGATCCATGGGAACCCATCCACAAGGGAGGCTGCCGCGTCTGGGAAGAGCATCGGAAAAAGGACGCGGACCTGGAAGAGCCGCAGAACGAAGGGACCGAAGATGTGGATCTCTTCCGGATGCAGATGTGATACAGATATAAAAACAGATCATTCATAGGGATATGATTTGCGTTTGTGACAATCAGAAATAAGGGGGGAGAAGAAAAAATGCAAAAGAAACTGTTAAGTCTGGTGCTGTCGCTGACCATGGCAGCCACATGCTTCATGCCGGTCACCGGAGTCAGCGCCAAAGAAAAAGCTGACGGGGCGACGCCCGCGGCGGGCGCGGAAGCCGGTCTGGCTGACGGCGCCGAGGTATCTTTCGCGGCGCGGGTAACTGACGAAGACGCGCCCTGCGCGGCGGATCAGCTGATCGTGGTCTATGATCAGAATACCGCCAACCGCGACATCCGCTCAGAGGCGGAAACCGTGGGACAGGTGGCGGACATTACCAAAACGGACGAGCAGAAGGTAGCCCTGGTGGATCTGGACCAGAATGATATGGCGGAAGCTGCCGGCAGGATGGAGCAGGGTGAAGACGTGCTTTACGTCCAGCCCAACTACCGCTATAAGCTGATCAAGGAGGAACCCACAGGCGTCCAGACGGCAGAGCAGGCGACTTCTTCTGACATGAAGGCCCAGGAAGAGGGCAGCATCCCGGATCCTTATCTGGATCCCGAGAACGGCGCCTCCTACCAGTATCAGATGAAGACCACCAACGCGGAGGCGGCCTGGAATGAGATCGAGGCCAATCCCTCCCACGGACAGACCATCGTGGGCGTGGTGGATACCGGCGTGGATACCAGACACGCGGATCTGAAGAACAACCTGATCACCCAGGACACCCAGGGGAAATACAGAGGTTATCAGCTGGGCGTGCCTGTGGATCTTTATGATGATACAGGATCGCACGGGACCCATGTCTCCGGCATCATCGGCGCAGAGTACGGCAACGGTCTGGGCGGCAGCGGCATCGCTTCCGGACACAACAATGACCTGGTCAAGGTCATCACCACCTCTGCGGCAGTGGGCGAGGACCTTTTCAGCTATGACATCTGCCGGGCCATCGATTACAATGTGGCCCAGGGAGCCCGGGTCATCAACATGAGCTTCGGCGGCACCGGATACGATGTGATGATGGAGAGATGCATCCGCCGGCATTATGAAGAAGACGGAACAGTATTCGTGGCGGCGTCAGGAAACGATGAGACCAATGTCTATTCCACGCCCTGCGACTTTTCTACCGTGATCGCGGTCAACGCCTCCACCGAACGGAAGGAAGCGGCCTATTTCTCGGATTACGGTACCTTTAAGGACATCGCGGCGCCGGGACATAACATCATGTCCACCTTTCCGGGAGACCAGTTCGGCATGGCGTCCGGAACATCCATGGCCAGCCCGGTGGTGGCAGGCATCTGCGCCCTGGTGCTGGACCAGAATCCGCAGCTGACCCCGGCCCAGGTCCGGAACATCATCTGCGGGACCACGGATGAAGCGCAGAAGGGCGAAGGATTCTCTTCTGATCTGGCCTACGGCAACATCGACGCCCTGGCTGCGGTAAAGGCGGCGGCAGCTGCTTCCGCAGGCACGGGAGTGAGCAGGCTTACCATCAAGGAAGATGAAGGCATCGAGAAGACCGTGCTGAAGGCGGGTGAGTTTACAGCGCTGACAGCCCACGTCCTGCCGGCAGAGTGCCTGCAGGCGGTCTCCTGGTCTTCCTCTGATCCCGGCGTAGTCTCTGTGGACCAGACAGGCCGTCTGACCGGAATCCGGGAGGGAAGAGCCACCGTTACCGCTTCCTGCGGCGGCCAGACCGCTTCCTGTGAGGTCCGGGTGAAGGGCGGCGTCCAGCCGACTTCCGTTCTGATCAAGGACAGGGACGAGCTGCAGGAGATGGAGTGCCTGGGTGAAAGCGCCGGATTCGGCCAGCTCATGCCCCAGGTCACACCGGCAGGGGCAGTGATCCCGGAGGTGGAATTTGAATCCTCCGATCCGGAAGTCCTGTTCCTGGACGGCCCCGGATACTATATGACAAAGAAGCCCGGCAAGGTGACCATCACCATGCGGGACAGCGACGGCAAAGTGCTGGATTCCATCGATGTTGCAGTGAAGGCGCCGGTCAAGCACATCGCCATCACCAGCAAGACGAAGAAGATCAGCGTGGGAGGCACATTCACCTTTGCGGCGAAGGTGCTGGAGGAGGATGCCTATCATCCGGAGATCACCTGGTCCGTATCCAACGGCAAAGGAACCATCGATCCGGAGACGGGTGAATTCACAGCGAAGAAAAAAGGCACCTGCTACGTGGTGGCAAAAACAGAAAACGGCGCCCATAAGGCGGTCCGTGTCACCATCAAGGGCAAGGCAAAGAAAAAGAATAAAAAAGCAGACAGAAGATCTGCCCGGGCAGACAGAACTCCCCTGCGGACCAGAGACGGCGTCATCCGGGCCAGTGATCTTCTGACCAGGGACGCGATCCGTCCCAGACTGCAGGAGGATCCGGCGGAATTCGGCCAGCAGGTCATCGATGAGATCGTGGCGGAAGCACTGTCCGTTGCACCGGTCACACAGCAGTACTATTCACCGGAAGTCATCAAGGCCATCAACAAGACCCGGGATGATCTGAAGGCCTATGTCCGGGAGCACCCCGATGAGATCCAGATCGTATGGATCTTCATCATGGTATCGGAAGAGATCGACCAGCAGATGCAGACCCTGTACAATCTCGCCTCACTGACCAGAGACGTGTACAAGGGAGAATCGGACAATCCCGAGCTGAAGAAGATGATCAAACGGGAATACAATCACATCGTGCGGGGAACGAAGAAGAAACACTATAACGACTGGTACTGGGACAAGTTCTGCGCCATGCGTGACAGCGGGAAGGCGGCTGTCGGCCGGGTCCATGATCTTGACAGCTATCTGGACGCGCTGCAGGATGACCTGTTTGCCAGATTTGCCCAGCAGGACAGTTACCTCTACAGGGATCCCTACTACAATTCCCTGCGGGAGTATCTGGCGGACAACGGCCTGGACTATGACAGCGTCCTGTCGAAGCAGATGCTGAAGTCCGTGGCTGGGAACGGACAGGCCATGCTGACCCGGAAGATGAAGCGGGCGAAGAACAAGACCGGCTTCAAGCCATCCGCGGGCCTGGCGAAGCAGATCAGCCAGTTCGGCAAAAAGGCAGGTAAGATGAAAGACCTGCAGGACATCGTCCTTCTGCATGAATCCATCATGGAGGACTGGGACGCGGCGTATGAAGCCTATATTGAGAAAAAGACCGCCAGCGATCCGGAAGGCCCCCTGACGAATTCAGACCGCACCCGGGTGGAGCAGAAGATGATCGACACCCTCTATGCCCTGGATCACGATGACTATCCCGGGGACAGCTTCAACGGATTCTGGGGGATCTACGTACAGCATGCCAGAATGCTGACCAAGTGCATGACCCACGCGGAAGTGCAGAAGGTATGGAACAAATTCATCAAGGCGGTGGAGGCAGTGCCGACAAAATAATTCCGCAATACACTTACAGAATATGAAAGAAACCGAGACCATCATCCTGCACGGTGAGCAGGATACAATCGAATACG
>CAMNJK010000132.1 GCA_946541435.1 uncultured Bacillota bacterium | reverse complement strand
TCTGGATCCACTGATACACCTGCTGGTATGAAACATCATATTTCTCTGCGGTCTCTGCATAGGACATCCCTGACTCAATGTGGTCGGTCACGATATCGATGCGCTCCTGCAATGTTGTTTTACGGGCTTTTTTCTTAGTCATGTTCACTTTACCTCCCGGAGAAGATTTTAACTCATGACTATTATACCTCTGAATCCATTGCCGTAGTTGTAGCGTACCCCGGATCCTGAATCTTTTGCAGGTGTCGCTTATTGAGCCTTTTCCGTTCAGATAGTACTGAACCGCCGACTCCTTAAATTCTTTCGAGTATTTCTTTTGCTCGGTAGTTAAGAATGCTTCACTCCCCATACTTTCATACCGTCTGCACCAATCGCGGATAGTTGATTTAGGTATTCCCGTGGTTTTTGAGATATGGTTCCAGGTTTCATGTCTTTCCAGACGCCGTTTGACGATACAAAGCTTCTCTTCTAATGGCACTTCTTGCATAGAAAAACCTCCCAGATAAACAGTTTTATTATTTCAACTGTCTACCTGGGAGGTAGCATATCAGTGATCATGCGGACAGTTCGTTTTTTTCGTTATGGTTTAACAATATGGTTTGACAAATCGTTTACAGTTTCCCCAGAACAGCCTTCAGCAATTCATAGAAATGCTCGATGGACTCTGCCCGGACCCGCTCCCGGGGGGAGTGGAAGGACTGACAGTCCGGCCCGATGGATATCAGGTCGATCCCGGGTTTTTTCTCCGCGAAGAAACCGCATTCCAGACCTGCGTGAAGGGCCAGTTCCTTCATGGTCCCGCCAAACAGTTCCCGGTAAGTGCCTGTGGCCAGGGGACGAAGCTTCGAGTCCGCCGCGAATTCCCAGGGCACATATCCGTTGAAGTAACTGACTTCCGCTCCCAGCAGGTCCGCCAGGACATCGATGGTCTTGGTGATGTCTTCCACAGTAGACTGGTAGGCGCCCCGGACCTCCGAGGTCAGCTTCAGGAAGTCTGTTCCCGTCTCGATGATGCCGATGTTATCGGAACTCTCCACCAGTCCCTCCAGGTTTCCGTTCATCTGGGCGATCCCGTTGGGATAAAGGCGCAGGGCGGCGGCCAGCTTCCGGAAGGAAGCTGCAGTGAGGGGCCGGGTGATCCCGGCGTCTGTGTCTGCTTCCGCGCCGCTGATCCCATGCTCGGCGATGCTGATGTCCAGATCCGGGGCCGCGCCGCTGTATTCCTTGCGGAACATGGCCCTGGCCGCCGAAACGATGTTCACCAGCTTTTCCCGGTCTTCCGTCAGGACCACGGCCTCCGCCTCCCGGGGGATGGCCAGCCGGTTGGTTCCGCCGCTGATCTGCGTCACCGGAAGTTCTGCCATTTCCAGCAGACGCAAAAGCAGGCTGATGGCATTGCCCCGGCCGCGGTGGATGTCCTCGCCGGAATGACCGCCCTTAAGACCGCTCAGACGAAGGGTCCAGGCCCTGCAGCCTTCCGGGATCTCTCCTTCACGCTCCAGAGGCATGGTGAATTCCACACCGGTGCCGCCGCAGCTGCCCACGATGAGTTCCCGCTCATCCGCGTGATCCAGGTTGATCATCTGCATGGCATCGCAGCCGCTGATGTCCACGGTTTCCGCGCCGGCAAAGGTGGTCTCCTCCTGGACCGTGAACACCACCTCCAGCGGGGGATGGGGAAGACTGTTGTCCTCCAGGATGGCCATGGCCGCTGCCACGCCGACGCCGTTGTCGGCCCCCAGGGTGGTCCCGTCTGCCGAACTGATCCATTCGCCGTCGTAATCCAGTAAGATGGGATCCTTTGAAAAATCATGATCACTGTCCTGATCCTTCTCGCAGACCATATCGATATGGGCCTGCAGAAGGACCGGCGGATGATCTTCATATCCCGGTGAAGCGGTTTTTTTGATGATCAGGTTCCAGATCCCGTCCTGGGAGACCTGCAGGCCTTTTTCGGATGCCCAGTTCATGATCCAGTCGCTGACAGCCTTTTCGTTTCCGGATTCCCTGGGGATCCGGCTGATCTGCTCAAACAGTGTGATGACCGGATGATCCGGTATTTTTGCATTCATATCTAGCTCCTTCCTGCCTTTGCATCAGGCTGCTTTAATTATAACCTATCGCGGTGGCAATGATAAGCAGAATGCATGCCAGGATGGCCCAGAGGATCCAGAGCTTCCACATGAACTTGAACCATTTGCCGTAGGGAACGTGGCATAATAACATTATCTGAATGTTCTAACAATAGGAATAGGGATATTTACAACTGAAATGCCTATACGGATTATGTTACAATGACCTTGAGGAATCTGTATGCGTCCGACAGGCATCTGTCTGGACGGGCCGGGTCCGTGATCCGGCGGCAGACCAGAAGGAGGTGCAGCAGGTGAAGACCGGTAGAAAACGAAATACTCTGATCATGAGCATCGGCGTCTGTGTTGTGATGGCGATCATGATCATTGGTACACTCTGGAACGGACAAAGCGCCAGGCAGGATACCCAGGAGGCAGTCAATACCGTCAGCCATCTGTATCTGAATGAACTGACCGGACGGCGGGAACAGGTCGTTGCGGATAACCTGAAGAAACGAATCAGAGATATCAGGACAGCGCTTGAACTGGTCGGAGAGGATGACCTGCAGGACAAGGAGCATCTGCAGGCCTATCAGGCGGAAATCAAAAAACTCTATTCTCTTGAGAAGTTTGCTTTTGTTGATGAAAACGGCCTGATCTATACCTCTTTGGGGACCCGGTCAGACATCGATCAGTATCAGTTTGATTACCATTCCATCCAGGGACCGGAGATCTCCATCAAAAACCTGAACCAGGCGGATAAGACCGTCATCATTGCTGTGCCGGCGGGCCCCATTCGATTTGAAGGAAAAAATCTGACGGTCTGCTTCATGGAGGTCAGCATGAATGAGATGCTGGCCGGTTTTTCCATGGATTCACAGAAAACCGACGCCACCTTCACCAATATCTATACCAGAGACGGTATCGCTCTGAGCAATACCATCCTGGGAGGGCTTGCGGTGGAGGACAATCTTCTGGCGGCCCTGTCCCAGGCGGAATATGAAGCAGGATATTCCTTTGCGCAGGTGCAGCAGGATTTCAGCAGCCTGAAAAGCGGCGAGGCATCCTTTACCTATAAAGGGATCCAGGAGACGCTGAACTATGTTCCGATCGAAGGCACGGACTGGATGCTGACCTATCTGATCCGGGAGAGCGTGCTCACTAACCAGATCAGCTCGGTGACAGAGAGAACCGTCAAGAGGAGCCTGCTGCAGACCCTCCTGACCGTGGCGATCCTGCTGGCGATCTTCATTTATCTGTTAGTGCAGAACCGGAAGAACCTGGCCCTGATGCTGGAGAAAGAGACTTCGGATGCGGAACTTCGGGGCAAACAGCAGGAACTGGATCAGCGGATCGCGCTGCAGGAGCAGCTGGAGGATCAGAAGGCTGCCCTTGCCGACGCCCTGAACACAGCCCAGGAAGCCAGCAGAGCCAAGACTGCCTTCCTGTCCAACATGAGCCACGAGATCCGGACCCCCATGAACGCCATCATCGGTCTGGATACCATCGCCATGAATGACCCCGAGACGCCGCCGAAGACAAGAGAATACCTGAAGAAGATCGACGCCTCCGCCCAGCATCTTCTGGGGCTGATCAATGATATCCTGGATATGTCCCGGATCGAATCCGGAAAACTCACCCTGAAAAACGAGGAGTTTTCATTCCAGAAACTTCTGGAAGCCATCAATATCATGTTCAGCGGTCAGTGCGCTGATAAAGGACTGGATTACCACTGCCATATCAATGGACAGACCGATGACTACTATATCGGCGACAACATGAAACTCCGGCAGGTCCTGATCAATATTCTGGGCAATGCCGTGAAGTTCACGCCGGAGGGGGGCAGCGTCAGTCTGCTGGTAGAACAAAAAGCGAAATACGACGGAAAATCCACACTCTGCTTCACCGTGTCTGATACAGGCATCGGTATGAGCGAGGACTTTCTGCCGCATATCTTTGATACCTTCGCCCAGGAGGATTCTTCAACCACCAACAAGTACGGCAGTTCCGGCCTGGGACTCGCCATCACCAAAAGCATCGTGGAACTGATGAATGGCAGCATCGAGGTGGAGAGCGAGAAAGACAAGGGATCTGTCTTCACCGTAACAGTAACGCTGGCGGATTCCGAGCGAAAGGACAGAGACGAGGAGGACAGCGAGATCCATCCGGATGAAATGTGCGTCCTTGTCATCGACGATGATCCGGTGGCGTGCGAACACGCAAGACTGGTGCTGCAGGATGCCGGGATCGCATCGGAGACCGCGGCCTCCGGTCAGGAAGCGGTGGAGATGGTCCGCCTCCGTCATGCCCGGAGGGAAGATTACAACCTGATCCTGGTAGATTGGAAGATGCCCGGGATGGACGGCGTGGAGACCACCCGAAAGATCCGCGAGATCGTGGGGACCGAGACAGCCATCATCATTCTGACAGCCTATCGCTGGGATGACATCCAGAATGAAGCTATGGGCGCGGGCGTGGACAGCTTCCTGGCCAAGCCCCTCTTCGCCACATCTGTCATGGATGAATTCAGATCGGCCGTCGGAAGAAAAGGAATGGATCTGCATCATGGCACAAAACAGGCAGATCTCACCGGCAAACATATCCTTGTGGCAGAGGACATCGCCATCAACGCGGAGATCCTGATGATGCTCCTGCAGGCGCGGGAGATGACCGCGGACCTGGCAGTCAACGGCAGGGAAGCCGTGGATCTGTTCGAGAAGCACCCGGCGGGCTATTACGCGGCCATCCTGATGGATATGCGGATGCCGGAGATGGACGGACTGGAAGCCACCAGAACCATCCGCGCCCTGGACAGGGAGGATGCCGGAGAGATCCCCATCATCGCCCTGACCGCCAACGCCTTCGATGTGGATGTGCAGAACAGCATGCAGGCAGGGCTCAACGCCCATCTGTCCAAGCCGGTCCAGCCGGAGGTGCTGTACGAAACGATGGCAAGCCTGATCAA
>CAMNJK010000131.1 GCA_946541435.1 uncultured Bacillota bacterium | reverse complement strand
TCCTACTACGCAGGCGGCCTTGAGGTGGTCAACGACCACAACATGGGCATGAGCGACTGCATCTCCTATCAGGAGAACGGTGTGCCCTGCATCATCAACCTGCCTGACTTCGAGCAGCCCATCGTGGACAAAGCAGGCGACACCACATCCGAGAGCTGGTTCATGGACAGATATCATACCGTCTATGACAACATGAACACCTACTCGCCGGAGCTGATGGCATATAACATCGGCCTCTACGGCGGCATCGCGGAGTACCTGGACAGCAATCCTGCTCTGGAACTGGATTACACCGCCAGATGCGATGCCTTCGCGGCGGAGATGGACGGCATCGAAGCCTTCCTGCCGGCTGACCAGCAGGGTCTGGCGGCGGACTTCAACGCAAACCTGAACGCTTTCCGGGAGGAAGCAGCCAATAATCTGCAGAAGGCAAAGGACATCAACGCAGCTTATCTGGCGGAAGCAGCCAAGGGTGACGCTGCCAGCGCGGCGGTACTGGATGGCCTGATGGCGGACGGCGCGGCCCTGAACACCAAGACCCTGAAAGCCTTCCGTGAGCTGGAGGATGGTGTCATGGGAATCATCGGTTCCGATACCTACATGACCCTGCACACCACCGCGGTGGCATCCATGGCAGCCATCGATTCCGTCATCAGCGATCTGGAATCCGGCAAGGTGACGGATGACAGCGACGACTGCACACTGGCCAGGATCGCCTCCATCAACGGCATGTCTGAGTTCGCGGCATTCGGCTTCAGCAAGCCCGTCTATGACGAGCTGCAGGCCTCCATCAACTGCACCCATGTGAAGGATACCTGGGGCTATGACAAGGCAGCGCCCGTGGTGGATACCTACGAGGCGACGACCAATGTGCTGTATCAGCTCTATGAAACCAAGAAGCCGGACTACAGCGCCTCCATCGCCGGCTACAAGGCAGCCTATGATACCCTGCAGGGCGACCTGGTTCGCCTCCTGACCAAGGAGATCAAGGGCCTGGCAGATGCCGGCGCAGCGCTGAAGTAGGAACTGCGGCGGATAGCGCTGAAGCAGGAACTGCGATAACCAGCTCAGCAACGGAACGCGTTGAATCAGATGCTGCAGCAGGAGACGGCGCGGCAAAAGCGCGATCAACAGCGGAAAATGCAGCGGCGGCGGGACATGTTCCCGCCGCTGTTTCTGTGTTACAATGAGCTGAGAAAGACTGCAGAGAATAAGGAGAAGGATCATGCCTGATGAAGTGAATAACAGAGAGATGCAAAAGCTGGCGGGTCCTGCCGGCGCTTTCCGGGTGGGTCCCATCCGTCCGCCCAGCGAGGCCAGCAGCCTGCTCCTGCAGGTGACCAGGGGCTGCACGTGGAACCGGTGCCGGTTCTGCAACATCTACCGGGATACGACCTTCAAGGCCTTTGATGCGGACAGCGTCAAAAGGGACATCGATACCATCGCGGCCTACGCTGAGATCATCCGGGAATACCGGCGCCCCGACGGCAGCTGGGATCTGAACGGCTTGAATTACCGGCTGGGCCTGATCGGCGGCCCGGGGGAGCGCGCTGATGCCGGCGCGCCGGCAACGGAACCTTCATGTGCGCCGGCGGAGGAAGGCCCGGAAGCCGCCTCGGTGGAGGACCGGCGGCAGAGCTTCTATATGGTGGCCCAGTGGCTGGTGAACGGCGGCGAAAATGTTTTCCTGCAGGACGGCAACACCACGGCCCTCAGCAGCGGGCGTCTGGCGGATGTGCTGATCTATCTGAAACAGACCTTCCCGGGCATCCGCAGGATCACCTCCTACGGCCGGGCAGCGGAGCTGTCCCGTCACGATGCGGATTATTATGCCGAGCTGAAGGAAGCGGGCCTGGACCGGATCCACTCCGGCTTTGAGTCCGGTTCGGACAAGGTCCTGACCCTGATCAACAAGGGCTGCACATCGGAGCAGGAGATCGCCGCAGGCCGGGCGGTCAAAGCCGGCGGCATCGAGCTCAGTGTCTATTTCATGCCGGGCATCGGCGGCAGGGAACTCTCCCGGGAGAACGCGGAGGAGACAGCCCGGGTCATCAATGCCATCGATCCGGATTTTCTTCGGATCCGCACCGCTGCCATCAAGCCTGGGACAGAGCTGCATGAGATCTTTTTCCCGGTACAGGGCACATCGCCGGAAGCGTCCAGGTCCCATACCCTCTGCAGTGACGATGACAAGGTCCGGGAGATCCGCCGGGTCATCGAGCTGGCGGACGGGATCTCCACCAGGATCGTCAGTGACCACATGGTCAACCTGCTGCAGGACGTGCAGGGGCCTATGTGCGGGCCCGGCAAGGCAGAGCTCCTGTCCGGCATCGACCGGTATCTGGATCTGCCGGAAACGGAACGAAGGATCTACCAGCTTTTGCGCAGGTCCCTCAGGGCCTATGACCTGGACGATATGAACACCCTGCTGCAGGGCGGGGTGCGGAGCCTGCAGGATGAGGTCAGCCGGTACACCCAGCGGGAATGGGATAAGAAAATGAACGACCTCATCAGCCGGTATATCTGATACGCAAACAATTTTTGCTGAAAAATGCCCATATTTGTTTATCAGCAAACAAAATCAGGGGATTTCCTTCTGAAATTGTTTGACGGATTTGGGCGCAGGGGCAAAGATCCTGGGAGAAGACCGGGGATTTTACACCCTGATCCCTGAGTTGATCCTGATAAGTCTCTGACGGGCAGCTGTGTGTCCGGAATTCTGTCCCAAAAAATGTTCCAAACTACTTGAAATTGTTTGGCGGTAAACAATTTCCGGCGTTTTCTGGCAAAAATTGTTTGCGGCAAGGTAACGGCGGCGGGCAAGCGCGTCTGCCGTAGCTTTCAACAATGTCTGCAGAAACTATTAGCCAGGATCACCTGGGCGATCAACAATCTCTGTCGCAGCTATCTGGTGTAGAGATTTGACCGGAACGCTTTATTATGGTATAGTCAATATCGTGTAAAACATATGCGGTTTGTATGGAACGCATAGGAGGAACCTATAGAAGGAGACTATAGGAAACAGGGGCCGGCCAGCCTTTCAGCGGTCTGCTCCGGCAGCAATTGAATATTCGGAAGAGGCAGCGCAGGAAAGATCCGCGGACGGATCACCGAAGAAGCAAGCAGCGTCAGCATCATGGCGGCATGTGAAACTTTCAGGTAAACCGACTGGCTGCTGACGAAACTCTGGAGAGAGCCGGCAGCGCCGGCCACCGAAGATGTGATACTTTCAGGTAAAATGGACAGGGAGCAGGATGCCGTGATTTGGCGTCTGCTCCTTTTTCTTTTGCCCGGTGTTCATGCGGAATCGTGACCCGGAGTTCTTCGTGACCGAAAACATCAGCCAAAAAAGGGAGGAGAACTGTATGGACACGATCACAGGCATTAACTCTGCCGTCAGTAATTTTGTGTGGGGCGCCCCGGCAATGGTCTGCATTCTGGGGATCGGACTCTACCTCAGCTTCCGGACAAGGTTTATTCAGATCAGGAAATTCGGCCTTGCGCTGAAGATGACCATCGGCAAGATCTTCGCCAAATCCGGTGATAAGAAGGAGGGCGCCATCACCCCCTTCCAGGCCCTCTGCACCGCCCTGGCGGCCACCGTGGGCACAGGAAACATCGCGGGCGTGGCGGGCGCCATCTCCATCGGCGGTCCCGGCGCAGTCTTCTGGATGTGGATTTCAGCCCTTCTGGGCATGTGCACCAAATTCTCTGAAGTCACACTGGCGGTCCACTACAGGGAGATCGATGAGACCGGTACCTACGTGGGCGGTCCCATGTACTACATCAAGAACGGCCTGGGGAAGAAATGGAAATGGCTGGGTTCCCTCTTCGCGGTGTTCGGCGTGCTGGCCGTCTTCGGCACAGGAAACGCCACCCAGGTCAACACCATCACCACTTCCATCGATGAGGCCATCCGGTCTCTCAGTTCCGTCAGTGACGGGGGCATCTCCATGATCAACCTGGCGCTGGGCATCATCATCGCCATCATCGTGGCCTGCGTGCTGATCGGCGGCGTACAGCGGATCGGCGCGGTCACAGAAAAGCTGGTCCCCTTCATGGCGGTCCTCTACATTGCCCTGGGGCTGGGCGTCATCATCATCAACTTCAAGGCAGTCCCCGGCGCCTTCGGACAGATCTTTGCAGGGGCCTTCAATCCACGCTCGGTGACCGGCGGTATCGTGGGAAGCATGTTCATGGCCCTGCGCAAGGGCGTTGCCAGAGGGATCTTCTCCAATGAAGCGGGTCTGGGTACCGGCTCCATGGCCCACGCCAGCGCGGATGTCAATCATCCGGTCAAGCAGGGCTTCTTCGGCATTTTCGAAGTCTTCGTGGATACCATCGTCATCTGCACCATGACCGCCCTGATCATCCTCTGCGGCAGGACCGTGATCCCCTACGGAGATACAGCGGGCGCGGAACTCACCATCCAGGGCTTCGTCAACACCTACGGCGAATGGGTCACCATCATCACCGCCCTGGCCATGTGCTTCTTCGCCTTCTCGACCATCCTGGGCTGGGGCCTCTACGGCACCAGATGCGCGGGATTCCTCTTCGGCAGCCGCGCGGAGAAACCTTTCCTTATCATATACGCGCTGGTAGCCATCCTGGGCGCTACCATGAATCTGGGCGTGATCTGGGAAATGGCGGAGACCTTCAACGGCCTCATGGCCATCCCCAACCTGATCGGCGTCTTCCTCCTGTCCGGCACCGTGGTCAAGCTGGTGAAGAACTACTTCAGCGGGGAGGAATACATTCCCTGGCATGAGCAGGATCTGAAGAAACACAGTTAAGTAATTTCAGAAGCGCAGGCAAAGGCTGGCGTTAGATCATAGCACCGGCGTTTGGGGACCCAGAAGAGGTGGGATCCGTGAACGCCGGTGTTTTCTGTGATTTTGAGTAAAAACACTGGTGTTAGTCGGAGCTAACCGTTGGCGGTGCCGACCAAACGCTGGTGTTTTCTCTGGTTTTGAGTAAAAACACCGGCGTTAGGTAGAACGAATCATTGGCGGTGCCAACCAAACGCTGGTGTTTTCTCTG
>CAMNJK010000130.1 GCA_946541435.1 uncultured Bacillota bacterium | reverse complement strand
TGGCCTACGGGGAACTGACGGTGGCAGCCATGGGCATCGCCCAGAAGATCCTGTCATTGGGAAATTATGTGTACCAGGGGTTTGCGGCGGGCGTGCAGCCCATCATGGGATACTGCTTCGGCGCCAGGGACTACCCGCGCATGCTGGCGGTTCTGAGAGCCGGCGTGCTTATCGTCAGCGGGACGGAGCTGGTGATCATGGGGATCTTCGGGATCTCCGCGCCTCTTCTGGTGGGACTCTTTACCGGGTCTGATCAGGTGATCGCAGTGGGCAGTCAGGCCCTGCGGGCCCTCATGTGCATCCTGCCTTTTGTGGGAGCCACGTCCATGTGCCGGATGTCACTGCAGGCCATGGGCAAACCTCTGGCGGCCCTGACCATCACCCTGATCCGCCAGCTGGTCCTATACATCCCGCTGCTCCTGCTCATGGATCATTACCTGGGCTTCAGCGGTCTGATCTGGGCCCAGCCCATCACGGAGGCTGTTATGATGGCGGTCTCGCTCAGTCTGCTGGTGCGGATCATCCGGTCTATGCAAAGGCTGGCCGGGGCAGAATAAATCAATAATATGGATAAAATCATCGGAAGCAGCGGAACGGATCTGGCGAAACTCGCCGCAAACGGTACATGGCTTGACGGGAAAAGATTCGCCTCCGGCGCATCTTTGACTGAGATCGAAAACTGGATCAGGAGCCTGAACATCAACGATTCAAAGGGAATGGAGTGATCAGATTGACACCAACTGAAATAACTGTGAAACAGTTCGATGAACTGACCACAAGGGAGCTGTATGAGATCCTTTGCGCCAGGGCAGATGTTTTCACCACAGAAGAGCAGATCCTGTACCCGGATGCGGACGGCCTGGACGTCCATGCCATCCACGTCTTTGCCATGGGCCCGGACACCCGCGTGAAAGCCTATCTGCGGATGTTTCCAAAGGCTGGCGAGGACGGTGTGCTCCAGATGGGCCGCATCCTGACTGTGAAGGAAGTACGGGGAACAGGCCTGGGGATTCGACTCATGCAGGCGGCCATGGACTATGCGAAGGAGAAACTGGACATCCGGGACTTCCACATGAATTCCCAGGAGCACGCTGTCGGCTTCTATGAGAAGCTGGGCTTCCGCCGGACTTCAGATATCTTCATCGAAGCCGGGATCCCGCACGTGGAGATGCGTCTGTCCTGCGGGGCCTGATTTAAGAGGATGATTAGATTATAGAAAAAGGAGAACGAACATCATGTACATGAAAAACGCGGAACTGGCAGATTTCGATGTGGCTTTCGATTATATCGAAAAGCTCTGGACTTATAACAGCTACGAGAAGGAACCCACCCGGAAGGTATATGAGGATGTGCTGGCGGACGAGAACAGCTTCGCCTTTTTCCTGATGGACGAGGAGGGCGGATACCATGGATTCTGTCACGGGATCTACTTCAATACCTTCTGGATGACAGGCATGACCTGCTATGTGTCCAGCATCATCACCAATGAGGACGAACGCGGCATGGGCTACGGCATCCAGCTGATGGATCATGCTGCAGAGCTGGCGAAACAGCGGGGATGCAAGGCCCTGGTGCTGGATTCCGGCATGCCGCGGAAGGAAGCCCACCGCTTTTACGAGAAGTATGGCTTCGACAAGGGCTGCTACGGCTTCGACCTGATTTTTGATGAGGTCTGATATGGACAAAATCAGGATCGCACTCATCGGCTACGGGAATGTGGGCCAGGCCTTCGCCCGGATGCTGATGCGAAAGAAATCATATATCGAAGAGACCTTCGGCAGGACGCCGGTGATCACATCCATCTGCACCCGCAGCAGGGGCGGCCTCATCTGCCCGGATGGGATCGCTTTTGAAGGCTTCGAACCAGAGCAGATTCCGGATGATCTGTTCGATCCAACGCTGGACGCCATGGCAGTGATCCGGGCCGGGGAATACGATGTGATGGCAGAACTGACGCCTATCGATATCATGACCGGACAGCCCGCCACAGACCACATCCGGACCGGCCTGCTTCTTGGGAAGCACGTGATCACCGCCAACAAAGGGCCCCTCGCCTGGGCTTACCGTGAATTGCGGGAACTGGCAGCTTCTCAGGGCGTGCAGTTCTGTTACGAAGCCACGGTGATGGACGGAACACCGGTGTACAACCTGACCCGGGAAGCCCTGATGGGATGCCGGATCACGGAAGTCAGCGGGATCTTCAACGCCACCACAAATTTCATCCTGACGGAGATGGAGCGGGGCGTGAGCTTTGCAGATGCGGTGGCAGAAGGCCGGCGCCAGGGCTTCGTTGAGGCGGATCCCTCCATGGATATCGACGGATGGGACGCAGCAGCCAAGCTGACGGCCCTCATGAACGTGCTCATGGACGTAGAGATCACCCCGGACCAGATCCAGCGCACAGGAATCGGCGGGATCACCAGGGCGGACATCGAGGCTGCGGCGGCCCGGGGCAAGCGGATCAAGCTCCTCTGCCGGGGACGCCTGGTGGACGGCGCGCCGGTGGGTACGGTGGAGCCCACCCTGGTGGACCGGGAGAGCCTGCCGGCCATCATGGATGCCACATCTTCCTATGTGACCATCGACACGGATCTGATGGGAGCCACGACCATCATCGAAGAGCCTTTTGAACCGGAGATCGATCATACGGCCTACGGGGTGCTGAGCGATCTGCTGCGCATCCTGAAGGAGGTCACCAGATGAGCGGGTCAAGAGGAAGCAGAGTAAGCAAAATCAGATATGGGATGCTCCTGGCGCTGCTGATCTTTGTTATGACGGCCGCGCCAGCCTTTGCATCGGATTACCGGACGACCATCGACGGATTCACCTACGGCAATTACGAGATCCCTGCCTACGACGGGAAACCTTCCGCTGAGGTCAATCAGAACCTGCCGGCTTTTTCCGCGGAGGACCTGTACGCGGCGCCTTATGCTTCCTACGGGGATCTGGACCAGCTGGGGCGGAGCACGGGAGCATGGGCGCTGCTGGATCAGTCTCTGATGCCCACAGGCAAGCGGGGGGATATCTGGGCCGTGTATCCCACCGGATGGATCCAGCAGGTCTATGATATCGTGCCCGGGTCCTATCTCTACAACCGCTGCCATCTGATCGGCTGGCAGCTCACCGGGACGGACATGAACACCATGCCGGTGGAAGAACTGGCGAAGAATCTGATCACCGGCACCCGCTACCTGAACGTGGGCACGGGGCGGACCGGGATGCTGGAATACGAGGACCAGGTGGCCTGGTATCTGCGGGAGGATGCGGACAACCAGGTGGCTTACCGGGTGACACCGGTGTTTGGAGACCAGAATCTCCTGGCCTATGGTGTCCTGATGGAAGGGCAGAGCGTCAGCAGCAGCGATGTGGAATTCTGCGTATTCTGTTACAATGTCCAGCCCGGGATCGCCATCGACTATGAGACCGGGGACAGCGTGCCTCTGGTCAGCCAGACCAGATGGAAGATCAAAAAGCTGTCCCGCGGCAAGGGCCGGGTGAAGGTCACTGCAAAGGCTGGCCGGGTCAGCGGGTACCAGTTTGCCTGGCGGACCGGGGGAAAGTGGAAAACCAGGACAGGGCCAAGAAACATCCGGCTGGTCAAAGGGCTGAAGTCCGGGAAAACCTGTCAGTTCAAAGTACGGTCCTTCCAGGAGATCGATGGGGCAAGGCAATACAGCAGATGGAGCCCGGTCCGGAAAGTCAGAGTCAGGTAAGAGCATTTGAAGGGAGAAAAGACAGATCAGAATATGACGGAAAAGAATCACCCGATGAAACACTGGTATTTTGATATCGCCAGAAGATATGCTCTCTTTATCCTGGGACTCTTCATTGCCTCCATGGGGGTGGCCCTGTCCACAAAGGCCGGCCTGGGCACGTCTCCTGTGGCATCCCTGCCATACACGGTATCCCTGATCTGCGGGGCCCTGTCCTTCGGCGGCTGGCTGAATGTGCTGAGTGTGATCCAGATCGCCATCCAGGTCCTCCTGCTCAAAGGGAAATGCAATTATGTGGAGATCTTCCTGCAGACGGTGCTTGCCTTCGCCTACGGCTACCTGACGGACTTTTCCTGTTATCTGATCCGGGGGCTGGATGCGGATACCTATCCGCTGCAGTTCCTCTATATGATCCTCAGCTGTTTCGTCCTGGGGCTGGGGATCTGGGTCCAGCTGAAAGGCAATGTGGCCATGCTGCCCGGGGAAGCCATGAACCGGGCCATCAGCCAGGTGACCGGGAAACGTTATGAGAATATCAAGATCTTCTTTGATGTCCTCTACATCGCCATGTCAGCCGTCCTGTGCCTGATCTTTCTGGGCGGCCTCAAAGGCGTGCGGGAGGGCAGCATCATTGCCGCGGTGGCGGTGGGGACCATCATCAAGGGATACGAGAAGCTGTACCGCGCCTGCCGCAGGAAGAAAGAATAACAGATCACAGAGCTTATGATTTTGCAGATGGACCAGATCATCATACATGTGGACATGGATGCCTTCTATGCCGCCGTTGAGATGCGGGATGACCCTTCGCTTCGGGGAAAGCCGCTGATCATCGGGGCCCTGCCGGAGGAACGGGGGGTCGTGTCAACGGCCAATTATGAGGCCAGGAAATACGGGATCCATTCGGGGATGAACATCAAGGAAGCCTTTTTCCTGTGTCCCAAAGGGATCTACCGTCATCCGGACTTTGACAAGTACCGGGCGGTTTCCGCAAGGCTGCATGAGATCTGGGAGACCTATGCTTCCGCAGCTGAATACATCGCTCTGGATGAAGCTTATCTGGATGTGACAGAACAGGCAGGAGACCTGGCAGGGGCCCGCAGGATCGGCCGCCTGATCAAGGAACGGACCCGGGAGGAACTGAGGCTCAGCTGCTCCGTGGGCGTGGGGTATTCCAAAACAGCGGCCAAGACCGCCAGCGAGGAGAAGAAACCCAACGGCTACTTCGAGATCCCCACCCGGGAGGCCTTCGTCAATCTGCTCACGGACCGGGACGTGAAGGTGCTCTATACCGTGGGGGCGAAAACGGCGGAGAAGCTGAACCGCATGGGCATCTACAAAGTCCGGGACATCCGCGAGCGA